>NZ_JAAAPJ010000024.1 GCF_009909145.1 Corallococcus silvisoli | reverse complement strand
TCAACTACCTGGCCCTGGTGCAGGTGGCGCTCATCTTCTCCTACCTGCGCCACCTGCATCCATCAGACACGGCCTAGCTGCTCGCGGACGTGTAGTGGCGGATGGACAGCAGCCACACCCGCCGCGCGATGGACGCGAACGCCACCGCGCCCACCACCGCGCCCACCAGCCAGGTCCACGGCAGGCGGCCCAGCAGCGCCAGGGCGGGGAACGTGGTCATCAACGCCAGCGGGATGATGAAGGTGAACACCCACGACAGCGTCCCCCGGAACACGGAGGACGGCCACCGCGCCGCGTCGAAGATGGACGTGAACAGGTAGGTGAGGTTGTCCACCTTCACCACGAAGAACGCCGCGCTCACCACGAGGATCCACAGCGAGTAGAGGATCAACATGCTCGTCCCCAGCAGCACGAGCGACGCGAGGATGCCCGGCACCGACGGCCAGCGCCCCAGCGACATGAACGCGTAGACGAACAGCGCCACCCCGGACAGCACGTTCACCGCGCGCCACGGCAGGAAGCGCTGCGTCGACACCAGGAACTGCGCGTCCGCGGGCTTGAGCAGCACGAAGTCCAGCGTGCCCTTGCGGATGTGCTCCACCATGCCCGTGAGGCTGGGGCTGATGGCACCCTCCAGCACCCCCTGCAAGAGCGTGAACCAGCCCACCACCAGCAGCGACTCCTGGAACGTCCACCCCTCGATGGTGGGCCGCGCGCCGAAGACGACGAACAGCGGCGCCAGCGCCGTGAACGTCCACGCCAGCGACGTCAGCCCCTCCGCCAGGAAGTCCGCGCGGTACTGCAGCGCCAGCAGCCCGGAGGCCTTCAGCTGCACGCCCAGGAGGCGCAGGTATCGCTTCGCGTTGACCACCCTAGCCTCCGAACGCCGCGAAGCGCGCCAGGCCCCGCCGCCACAGGAGCGTCGCCCCCACGCCCAGCCCCGCCACCCAGGCCCACTGCTTCGCCAGCAGCCCCCACGCCTCCGCCGGCGCGTGCGCCCCCGTCATCAGCTCCACCGGCAGCCCCATCTGGTAGCGGAAGGGCAGCGCGTCCATCACCGCGCGCAGCCCCGGCGGGAAGAACTCCACCGGGAACATGTACCCGGAGCAGACGAAGAACAGCACCATGTAGATCTCCATCAGCTTCTGGCTGCTCTCCAGGTACAGGCTCAGCGCGCCCAGCATCACGTTCAGGTAGAACGTGATGAGCCACCCGCCCGTGATGCCCAGCGCGAACAGCCCCCACCCTCCGAGCGACGCGGGCACGGCCCGGCCCCCCACCGCCCACACGCTGATGCCCAGGACGGGCAGCACCACCGCGACGCGCAGCGGGATGCCCGCCAGCACCTCCGTCGCGTAGGACAGCAGCGGAGAGATGGGCCGCAAGAGGCGCATCGCCAGCGTGCCCTGCTTCACCTCGTAGCTGAGCATCCACGCGACCCAGGACGAGGTGAGCTGCCGCACGCAGAAGGCCGCGAGGAAGTAGCCCGTGAACTCCGCCTGCCCGAAGCGGCCCACGTCCCCTCCGCGCGCCACCGCCGACCACAGGGCCAGCATGATGAGCGGCATCGTGGTGGCCAGCACCCAGACGACCATCTCCGCGCGGTAGGCCACCGCCTCCGAGAAGCCGATGCGCAGCAGGGTGGGCAGCGCCCGCAGGGACGTGCGCAGGCTCACGCGGGCACCGCCTCCCGGGCGGCCTCCGCCCGGCGCGCCTTGCCCTCCTGGAACAGCTCGCTCATCACCTCTTCCAGCGGCGCGTTCTCCACCGTCAGGTCCGTCACCGGCAGCGTGGACAGCGCCCGGCCCACGGTGGCGCTCACCGCGTCCTGCTGCACCTGGAGCACCGCCGTGCTCGCGTCGTGCGACACCACCCGGCCCAGCGGCGCCAGCACCGCGGCGTCCACCGGCTGGCCCAGCCGCAGCACCACGCGCTTCTCCGGACGCACGCGCTGCACCAGCGCCTCCAGGCTGCCGTCGTAGGACAGCTGCCCCTTGTCGATGACGATGACGCGCGGGCACAGCGCCGCCACGTCGTCCATGTAGTGGCTGGTCAGGATGAGCGTGGCCCCCGTCTTCTCGTTGTACGCCTTGATGAACTCACGCATCGTCACCTGCATGGACACGTCCAGGCCGATGGTGGGCTCGTCCAGGAACAGCACCCGGGGGCGGTGGATGAGGGCCGCCGCCAGCTCGCACTTCATCCGCTCGCCCAGGCTCAGCTGGCGGGTGGGCTTGGTGATGAGGTCCTCCAGCTCCAGCAGCGACACCAGTTCGTCCAGCGTCTGCTTGTACTGGAGGCGGGGCACGTCGTAGATGGCGCGGTTGAGTTCGAACGTCTCCACGGGCGGCAGGTCCCAGAGGAGCTGCTGCTTCTGCCCCATCACGAGCATGATCTTCTTGAGGAACGCCTCCTCGCGCAGCCGGGGCACGTGGCCATCCACGGTGACTTCTCCCTCGGACGGGTGGAGCAGGCCGGAGAGCACCTTGAGCGTCGTGGTCTTGCCCGCGCCGTTCGGGCCCAGGAAGCCCACCCGCTCCCCGGGCCGGATGTCGAAGGAGATGCCGTCCACGGCCTTGACGGCCGTGTAGCTGCGGTGGACGAGCGAGCGCAGGGCCGCCTTCAGGCCAGGCGGGCGCTTGTGGACCTGATAGTGCTTGCGCAATCCGCGGACGGAAATCATGGCGGGACGGGTTTAACGCGGTCGCCCTCGGGTGGCGACCCCTGATGTGAAGGCACCGATGAGCAACGCATACAGCAAGGACCTGGAGCGGTGGCTGCCCCGGCTCATCGCCGTGTGGCGCGCGTCCCGGGGCAGGAGCGACGGGCCGGAGGGGCGCCTCACGCCGCAGGAGGTCAAGGAGGTCGGCGCGGGCGTGAAGCAACTGTCGCTCGGGCTCACCCGGGAGCGGCAGCTCGCGGGCGCCCGATACATGGATGACCCGCGCCTCCTGGGCGCCTACCTGCTCTTCTACTGGCCGGTGTCCTATGCCCAGGCGCGTCAGGTGCTGGGGGAGCTGCCCAACCGCCCCCGCCACGTGCTGGACCTGGGCAGCGGTCCGGGCCCGGTGGCCTTCGCGGCGATGGACGCGGGCGCCAGCGAGGTGACGGCGGCGGACCGCAGCAAGCCCGCGCTGAACCTGGCGCGCGAGCTGGCGACGGAGGCCGGCGAGGCCCTGGCCACGCGCGAGTGGGATCCGCTGAAGAAGAACGCCACGCTGCCGGAGGGCCAGTACGACCTCATCACGATGGGGCACGTCGTCAACGAGCTGTACGGCGCGACGGACGATGCGCTCAAGCCGCGCGCGGCGCTGCTGGAGGCGGTGCTCACGAAGGTGAAGAAGGGCGGCAGCCTGCTGGTGATGGAGCCCGCGCTGCGCGAGACGAGCCGCAACCTGCTCAAGGTGCGCGACCTGCTGGTGGAGCGCGGCTACGCCATCCGCGCGCCGTGCCTGTACCGGGGCGCCTGCCCCGCGCTGGTGAAGGAGACGGACTGGTGCCACGCCGAGCGCGCCTGGCCCATGCCGCGCGTGGTGGAGGAGCTGGCGCGCGTGGCCGGCTTCCACAAGGAGTCGCTGAAGATGAGCTACCTGATGGTGGCGCCCAAGGGCGAGGCGTGGCCGGAGCCTCCGCCGGGCCGGCTGTTCCGCATCGTCAGCGAGTCGCTGGAGGGCAAGGGCCGGCAGCGCTACATCGGCTGCGGTCCCGAGGGGCGCGTGGGGCTCGCGATGCAGGAGCGCCACCGCTCGGAGAAGAACGAGCGCTTCTTCCACCTCCAGCGCGGAGACGTCATCGAGGCGACGGACCTGGAGACCAAGGGCGACGGCTTCGCGCTCGGGGAGAACGCCGAGGTGCGCATGGTGGCCCAGGCCGGGCGCGGCGTGCCGCCTCCGCCCAAGGCGCCGGAGGCGCCGCGCGAGGCGCCCGCGCCCGCCCCTCCCGAGAAGGCCTGACACCCCGCCCCCTCGCGTGTCGGCTTCCGCACGCACTCCCGACAGCCTCCGCGAGGGGCGCGAACTGTTGCTAGGTTGTGCCACAGCGCCTTCCCGCGAAAGGAACACCGTGCCCGCCTCCACGCCGCTGCGAACGCTCTATCCCTCCATCGAGCCCTACCGCACCGGCCGGCTGAGCGTCACCGGCGGCCACTCGCTCTACTTCGAGGAGTCCGGCAACCCGAACGGCAAGCCCGTGGTGTTCGTGCACGGCGGGCCCGGCGGAGGCACCGACTCCAAGCAGCGCCGCTTCTTCGACCCCAGCGCCTACCGCATCATCCTGTTCGACCAGCGCGGCTGCGGCCGCAGCACCCCGCACGCCAGCCTGGAGATGAACACCACCTGGGACCTGGTGGCGGACATGGAGCGGCTGCGCGAGCACCTGGGCCTGGAGCGCTGGATGCTCTTCGGCGGCTCCTGGGGCAGCACCCTGTCGCTGGCGTACGCGGAGGCGCATCCGGAGCGCGTCACGGAGCTGGTGCTGCGCGGCATCTTCCTGCTGCGCAAGCAGGAGATCGACTGGTTCTACCAGCGCGGCACGGACGCGATGTTCCCGGACGCCTGGGAGCACTTCCTCGCCCCCATCCCGGAGGCGGAGCGCGGGGACCTGCTCCAGGCGTACGCGAAGCGCCTGATGGGCGACGACCCGCACACGCGGCAGGAGGCCGCCAGGGCGTGGAGCGTCTGGGAGGGCCGCACCAGCTGCCTGTACCCCAACGCGGAGCTCATCGCGCGCAACGCCGGGGACGACTTCGCCATCGCCTTCGCGCGCATCGAATGCCACTACTTCGTCAACAAGGGTTGGCTGCGCAGCGACACCCAGCTCTTGGATGACGTGGGGCGCATCCGCCACATCCCCGCCGTCATCGTGCAGGGCCGCTACGACGTCGTCTGCCCGCCGGAGAGCGCGTGGGCCCTGCACCGCGCGTGGCCGGAGGCCCAGTTCGTGCTGGTCCCGGACGCCGGCCACTCCGCCAACGAGCCCGGCAACACGTCCGCGCTCATCGAGGCCACGGACCGCTTCCGCGGCCTGTAGCCCCCACGCCGTGAGCGGACCGCGCGCTCAGCCGCGCGCGGTCAGCGACCTCGCCAGCTCCTCGTAGAGGTGGATGGCGGAGCGGATGGCCTTCTCCCAGTCCCCCAGGTGCAGGCTCTCGTTCTCGGAGTGGGCGTAGGTGTAGGGGTCCTCCACGCCGATGAGCAGCGCGGGCACGCCGCCCAGCTCCTTCGCGAACGGCTCCACGAAGGGGATGGACCCTCCACACCCGATGGTGACGGGCTTCTTCGCGTAGCCCTTCTCCAGCGCGCGGAAGGCGGCCTGGAAGGCCGGGTGTGACGAGTCCGTGTACCACCAGCCAGACGCCGGATCCTCGCGGATCTCCAGCTCCAGGCCCCACGGGCACACCTTCTTCAGGTGCGCCACCAGCCGGCGCTGCACGTCCTCCGGATCCATGTCCGGCACCACGCGGATGCCCACGCGCGCCCACGCCGACTCCACGATGATGTTGCGCGCGTCCTTGCGGCTGCTGGCCTGGATGGCGTTCACCGCCAGGCTCGGCTGGCGCCAGTTCGTCTCCCACGGGTGACGCCCCTGCCCCAGCAGCTCCACGCCCTCGCGCAGGCCAGCCTGCTCGCGGAAGGTGGCCTCGTCGCCCGGCAGCGACTGGATGCTCTCCCGCTCCGCGGCCGTCAGCGGCTTCACCTGCTCCATCACGCCCTCGATGGCGATGGAGCCATCCGCGTGCGTGAGCGACGCCAGCATCCGGCACAGCGCCATCGCCGGATCCGGAATGGGCCCGCCCCACATGCCTGAGTGCACCGCCTGCTGAAGCCCCCGCACCTCCACGTCCACCGTCACCAGCCCGCGCAGCGCCGTGGTGATGGACGGCAGGCCCGTGTCGAAGTTCGACGTGTCCGTCAACACGATGGCGTCCGCCGCCACCAACTTCGCGTGCTTCTGGAGAAATGCACCCAGGTGGTCACTGCCGGCTTCCTCCTCCCCCTCGATGATGACCTTCACGTTGAGTGGGAGTTGGCCGGTGCTCTTGAGCCACGCGTCCACCGCGGAGGTGTGCACGACGATGCCGGCCTTGTCGTCCGCCGCGCCGCGTCCATACAGGCGGCCGTCGCGCAGCTCCGGCTCGAACGGCGGGCTCTTCCACGCGCTCTCGTCTCCCGCGGGCTGCACGTCGTGGTGCGCGTAGAGGAGGAGCGTGGGGCGGCCCGGCGCCTTGAGCACCTCGCCATAGACATACGGATGCGCGCCCTCGATTTCGAGCAACTGGACGTTTTCAAAACCACGGTCCTTGAGCAGGGCGGCGGTGGCCTCCGCGCTCTGTCGCACGAGGGCTGGATCGAACCCGGGGAAGGACACACTGGGTATGCGTACGAGGGCCTTGAGGTCCTCCAGATACGCGGCTTTCTGGGACTCGAAATGGGACAGCGCCTGGTCGGTGGACATGCCCACCCCTTAACCCAAAAGGCGGGCAGGCGCCGCATGACGGCCGCGCCCAAACCACGCGTCTTATGTATCCTGCCGCCCATGTCTGGACTGCCAACCCTGCTGCTCGTGGATGACGACAGCTTCGTGCGTCGCATCCTCAAGGACGTCATCGCGGAGACGGGTATCGCCCTGAGACTCCTGGAGGCAGCGGACGGTGAGGAAGGGCTGGCCCTGGCCGCGAAGGAGCAGCCCGCGGTGATGTTCCTGGACCTGTTCATGCCGAAGAAGAGCGGGCTGGAGGTGCTGGGCGCCATCAAGAACGTGTCGCCGGGAACGCGCGTGCTCGTCATCAGCAGCATGGACGCCGAGCCCGTGGTGGAGCAGGCCATCGCCGCGGGGGCGGTGGGCTTCGTCGGCAAACCCTTCCATCCCATGGAGATCGCGTCCGCCATGCGCGAAGCACTCGCGTCCTGACTCCGAGGTCCCCGTGTCGTCATCCGTTGTCGGTTACTGGGTGGGTGATTCGCTCGGCCGCGTCCTGGGCCCCCTCCAGCTGCAAGCCTTCCGAGACCTCATCGCCTCCGGCCGCCTGAAGACGGCCGTGCGCGCGTCGCGCGATGGGACGAACTGGATCCCGCTCCAGGACCTGCCGGAGGTGCGCGACCTGTTCGCCACCGCGGCGCCCACGCCCTCCGCGGAGACCCAGCAGGCCGAGCGTCTGCGCAACCAGCTGCGGGGGCTCTTGCACCTGCCGCCGCACGAGGTCTTCGGACTCAAGCCGAACGCGACGCTCGACGAGTTCCGCACCGCCTTCTTCCGCATGGCGAAGCGCTTCTCGCCGGACCACCTGTCGCCGGACCTGCATCCGGAGCTGCGCCAGGTGTCCGTGGAGATCTTCGACTTCCTCTCGCGGCGGATCCGCGAGGCGGAGACGCTCTACCTCCAAGGCGCGCTGCACCCGGCGCCACCGCCGCCGCCCCGGCTGGACATGGCCGGCGCGCTGCCTCCGGCGCCGCCCGCGTCCCCGCTGCCCTTGAGTGGATCCGCGGTGCCCGCGAGGCCGCCGGCGCTCGTGCCTCCGCCCGCGCCGCCTCCCGCCGCCGCGAGGCCGCCGCCGTTCGTGCCCCCGCCCGCGCCGCCCAGGCCTCCGCCGGTGATGCTGCCCACGTCGCGGCCCGTGGCGCCGCCGCCACCTCCGCCGGCTCCCGCGCCGCCTCCGCCAGCGCCCGCGCGGCGCCCCGTGGCGAGCCCCGCGCCTTCGTATTCGAGCGCCGAGTTCGTGGGCCTGGAGCGCCGTTCGGACGACCGGCTGCACGCGGACGTGCGGGTGACGATGAAGAACACGGGCATCTTCACCGACCACCGCATCATCAACCTGTCGTCGGGCGGTCTGTTCATCGGCACGGACCGGCCGCTGCGGCTGGGGACGCAGGTGGAGTTGACGCTGCGCTTCGATGAGCCGGAGCGGGTGATGACCCTGCGCAGCTCCGTCATCTGGGAGAACTCCCTGGAGGACGGCAAGAACCCCCGGGGCTACGGGCTGCGCCTCAGTGCCTTGCGCGCGGAGGAGCGTGACTTCATCCAGCAGTACGTCCGCCGCACGAGGAAGCCCTGATAGGTTCCCGGCGGGGCTTCCAGGCGGGCGTGGCTTCCCGCCTGGACTAGAGCAACTGGCCCAGGAAGACCGCGCTCATCGCCACGAAGGCCACCCACACGGCCATGACGGACTTCAACTCCAGGTCCCTGCGGTCCAACTCGTTCGCGAAGTTCATGGTGTTCTCTCCAGTGATCAACACCTTCCCCCCTCCCTACGGCGCGCGCGCGCGGCGATTGCTTTCGGACCCGCGGCCTCCTGGCGCGAAGCGGCATGTGACCCGGGGAGCGGGCGGTGCCGCGCGTTGGGTGAGGCGATGAGCGCGCCCCTCCCGCCCGCCTCCCTGGACGGCCTGCTGCCGGCGCTGCCGGTGCCGCTGTTCGTGCTGCGGGGCGATCAGATGGTGTTCACCAATGTCGCGCTCCGGACACTGCTGGGCCTGCGCGACGACGAGCTGCCGACGCTCCTGGAGTTCTGCGCGCGCTTCGGGCCGGAGGAGCGCGCGTGGATGGAGCCGATGTGCCAGGCGCTGGCGCGCGGCGAGCCGCCGCCGGACCAACCCGCCTGGGTGCGGGTGCACGGCGCGGACGGACGCACGCACCTGTTGTCGCCGCTCACCGCGCCGGGCCGCGTGCCGGAGGAGCAGTTGGTGCTGCTGCTGGACGCGGAGGGCGGCGACGCGGTGCGCACGCTGTCCACGATGCTGGTGTCCACGTCGGCGGAGCTGCTGCGCTGCCGCGACGAGGCGTCGGTGCTGGAGCTGGCGGTGGAGGCCGTGCACCGTCAGGGCTTCTACGTCTCCGTGATGCTGCTGGAGGGGGACTCCCTGCGCTACGGGCCCATGCGCCAGGAGCCGGAGAGCCTGGCGGCGGCGGAGCGGCTGTATGGGCAGGGCGTGCACGAGGTGCGCCTGCACCGCTCGGGGATGCCGCACCTGACGGACGTGCTCACGCGGCGCAAGGCGGTGTTCCACCCGGACGCGTTCAGCATGGTGCGGAGGCTGCTCCTGCCGGAGGTGGCGGACAGCATCCAGCGCATCTATGCGCCGGGCTCGCGGGCATTGGACGCGCCCATCTTCGTGGGAGATGAGCCGTACGGGGTGCTGGCGGTGCAGTCCACGACGCTGACGCCCGCGAACGCGGGGCCGCTGGAGTTGTTCGCGCAGCTGATAGGCGGGGCGCTGGAGAACGTGCGGCACCACCGGGCGGCGGAGGCGCGGCTCGCGGAGGTGTCCCGCCTGCAGAACGAGCTGGTGGCGATCGAACGGCTGACGGCGCTGGGCGAGGCCGCGGGCGTCGTGGCCCATGAGGTGCGCAATCCGTTGGGCGCCATCCTGAACACGGTGGCGGTGCTCAAGCGCGAACCGCGGCTGGGGCCCGCGGGGGCCTCCGCGGTGGAGATGTTGGAGGAGGAGGCCATCCGGCTGGAGGACATCGTGCGCGACCTGCTGGACGCGGTGCGCCCGCTGGAGCCTCGGCCGCGTCCCGTGTCCCTGGGGGAGCTGGTGCACCGGGCGCTCGGTCAGCTCCAGGGGCGTCCGGACCTGCCGTCGCCGCGAGTGCTGTTCGACGAGGCGCCGGACGTGCCGGAGCTTCCCGGCGACGAGACGCTGTTGCAGCTGGCGGTGACGCACCTGGTGCGCAATGCCATCCAGGCCTCGCCGTCCGGGGGCACGGTGCGCGTGGCGGTGCGGCGCGTGCCGGAGGGCGTGTCGTTGGGGGTGGAGGACGAAGGCCCGGGCATCGCGGGACTGGATCCGCAGCGCGTCTTCGAGCCCTTCTTCCTGACGCGTGCCAACGGCCGCGGGCTGGGGCTCGCCATCGTGAGGCGCGTGGTGCACGCGCACGGAGGCAAGGTGCGCGCGGGCGCGAGGCCCGAAGGCGGCGCGCGGTTCGAGCTGGTGCTGCCGCTGTAGCCACGGACGCGTGTCCGCGCGAGGCACGCGCGAAGACCGTCGTACGTGACGCGAACTCGCGCGAGGCTCACAGCCCCGCGGCACCGGACTCGCGGAACGCGCGCGCGCGAGGTTCGCACGCGCGCCGCTACTCCAGCGTCACGCGATGCGCGCTCGCACAAGCATCCCACGGCCGCCGCGGCTCCAGGCTCGCGTGCCGCGCGCTCGCGCGAGGCGCACACGAGCCCCGCCCTCGCTCACGGGCCCGCGAGCAACAACAGGCAGCGCAGGCCGCCGTTCTTCACGGGGATCCGCCGCGCGCCCTGGAGCCCCAGCGCCGACACCAACCTCGGCTCCTCGGGCACGATGAGCGCCTTGCGCCATTCGCGGAACGCGCCGTTCATCGTGGCCCCCAGCGCGCGGTACAGCTCCGGCAGGTCCTCCGCCTCCCCCACCCGCTTTCCGTAGGGCGGATTGGCCACCACCAGCCCGGGCCCTTCCGGCGGCGCCTTCAACGTGCGCAGGTCATGCCGCTCCAGTGTCAGCGTCACACCCGCGCGCTTCGCGTTGCGCCGCGCCGTGCCCAGCGCCCCCGCGTTGAGGTCATACCCCCGCGGCGTCACCCGAGGCTGGACCAGCCCCCGCGCCTCCGCCTCCGCGCGACGCCGCGCCCAGGCCTCCCTGTCGAAGGAGGGGAACGACTGGAACGCGAACGTGCGCAGCAACCCCGGCGCCCGGTGCTGGGACATCCACGCCCCCTCCACCAGGAACGTGCCCGAGCCACACATCGGATCCACCAGCGACATCTCCCCCGTGTAGCCCGCGAGCCGGAGGATGCCCGCCGCCAGCGTCTCGCGCAGGGGCGCGCGCCCCACCTCCTGCCGGTAGCCCCGCTGATGCAGCGGCTCTCCGGACGTGTCCGCGCTCACCGTCCAACGCTCGCCCTCTCCGCGCACCAGCAGCGTGAGCCCCGGGACCGCGCCCTCCTCGTCCAGGTGCCCCGCGCTCGCAATGTCGCGCTGGCCCCAGGCGACGGCCGCGGACTCCAGCACCACGCCCGGCCCCGGCGCCACGGAGCGATGCAGGCTCACCGACAGCCGCAGCGGCGCCTTCCCATCCCAGACGCCTCCCATCGGCAGCGCTTCCAGTCCGCGCACCAGCGCATCCGCCGTGGGCGCCGTGAACGTGCCCAGCCGCAGCAGCACCCGGCTCGCCGTGCGCAGGTGCAGGTTCGCCGTCTGGTGCAGGCCCGCCGGGCCCTCGCACTCGATGCCCCCCTCCGCGCGCCGGAACACGAGGCCCTGCTCGCGCGCCTCCGCCTCCAACGCCGGCTCCAGCCCGGGCAGCGTCGACACGTACACCGCTTCTTCCGTCTGGCTCCTCGCGCCCGTCACGCGGGCTCCTTTCCAGCGACAGCAGGGGACGGCGCTTCCACGGTGGCGGCGCTTCGCAGCGCACGCTCCATCTGCGCCAGGTCATACGGCTTGGGCAGCAAGACCGCGCGCTCCAACCCTGCCCCCGACACCGCGCTCGAATCCCCGGACGCGATGATGATTCGCAGCGCCGGGAAGCGCCTCGCGGCCTCTCGCGCCAGCGCCACGCCGGACCTGCCCGGCAGCGTCACGTCCGTGAAGAGCAGGTCGATGGGCTCCTTCGCCAGCACGTCGCTCGCCGCCTCCGCGGTCTCCACCGCATGCACCGCGTGGCCCAGGTCCGTCATCAGCTCGCACGCCGACTCGCGGATGTCCGCGTCGTCCTCCACCAGGAGGATGCGCAGCGCGTCCTTCACCTCGGGCGACGGGGCGGCGGGCGCGGGCGTCCGCGCCGGCTTCCCCGCCAGCCGCTGCTCGCGGTTGCGCAGGAGCGCGCGGAGCTTCCGGGCCAGGTCCTCGCGCCGGTACGGCTTGGACAACAGGCTCACGCCCGGATCCAACCGGCCGCCGTGCACGATGGCGTTCTCCGTGTAGCCCGACGTGAAGAGCACCTCCAGGTCCGGCAGGTGCGCCTTCGCCTGCCGCGCCAGCTCCGGGCTGCGCACCGGCCCCGGCATCACCACGTCCGTGAAGAGCAGATCCACCGGCAGGCCGCTCTGGATGACCGCGAGCGCGCTCTGCCCGTCGGACGCCTTGAGCACGCGATAGCCCAGCTCCGTCAGCACCTCCACCACCGTGGCCCGCACCGCCGCGTCATCCTCCACCACCAGGATGGTCTCCGTGCCGCCCTCCACCGCCCCGGAGGTGGCGTCCACCGGCTGCACCGCCGCCTGGAAGGTGCGCGGCAGGTAGATTTTCAGCGACGTCCCGTGCCCCACCTCGCTGTAGATCTTCACGTGGCCGCCGGACTGCTTCACGAAGCCATACACCATGCTCAGCCCCAGGCCCGTGCCGCGGCCCTCTGGCTTGGTGGTGAAGAACGGCTCGAAGGCGCGCGCCATCACCTCCGGCGTCATGCCGGTGCCCGTGTCGGAGATGGCCAGCATCACGTACTGCCCCGCGGTGACCTCCGGGTGCAGCAGCGCGTAGTGGTCATCCAGCATCGCGTTGCCCGCCTCGATGGTCAGCTTGCCCCGGCCGTCCATCGCGTCGCGCGCGTTGATGGCCAGGTTGAGGATGACGTTCTCCAGCTGGTTGCGGTCCACCGACGTGTTCCACAGCCCGCCGGCGATGACCGTCTCCACCTCGACGTCCTCGCCCAGCGCGCGGCGGAGCAGGTCGTCCATGTCACGCACCAGCCGTCCCACGTTGAGCGACGTGGGCGCCAGCGGCTGCCGCCGAGCGAACGCGAGCAGCTGCGAGGACAACCGCGCCCCGCGCTCCACCGCGCCCAGGGCCATCTCCAGCCGCCGCTGCGCGCGGGCATCCCCCACCGTGTCGCGCTGGAGCAGCTGCAGGTTGCCGCTCACCACCTGGAGCAGGTTGTTGAAGTCGTGCGCCACGCCGCCCGTCAGCTTCCCCACCGCCTCCATCTTCTGCGCCTGCAGCAGCGCGGCCTCCGTCTGACGGCGCTCCGCCTCGCTCTCCGCCAGCGCCCGGGTGCGCTCGCGCACCAGCTCCTCCAGGTGCTCGCGGTGGCGTGCCAGCTCCTCCTCCGCCCGCTTCTGCGCCGTCATGTCGTGGCCCTGGACGAAGATGCCGGACACGCTCCCGTCCGCCTCCACCACGGGCTGGTACACCAGGTCCACGAAGGCCTCGCTCAGCGGCCCGCCGGGCTCGCGCTGGACCTCCACGCGCATGCCGTGGCCAATGAAGGGCTCCCCCGTCGTGAAGACCCGGTCCAGCAGCTCGAAGTAGCCCTGCCCCTCCACCTCCGGCAGCGCGTCCCGGACCGTCTTGCCCACCAGCTCCCGGTGGCCCACGAGCTGGAGATAGGCGCGGTTGGCCAGCTCGAACACGTGCCGGGGCCCGCGCAGGGAGCACATGAAGCCCGGAGCCTGTTCGAAGAGGCGGCGCAGGTGCTTGCGTTCATCGTCCAGCGTGCGGTTGGCCTCCTGGACGGCCTGGGCCCGCGCGAACATCCCGCCCAGGAGCTGGACCCCGGGCCCGCCCCCGTCCCGCGAGGGCTCCACGCCGCGCACCGCCTGCTTGAGCTGGTGCACCTCCGTGACGTCCATCGTGTGCTGGAGGATGAAGGCCACCTCGCCCTCCGCGTCCAGAAGGGGCGTGTGCGTGGCGCTCCAGAAGCGGTCCTCCATCACCACGCCCCCGTCTGTCTCGCGGGGCACCCGGTAGGGAATGAGCGCCAGCGTGTCCAGCGCCCGCTCCCTCAACACCCGGAGGAAGGACTCGCGCAGCATCCGCGCGCTGGCGTTGGCGGGGTCGTCCGGGTCATGCGGGAACGCGTCGAAGACGTTTCGCCCGACCAGGTCCTCCAGCCGGCTGGCCGTCACCCGCAGATAGGCCGCGTTCGCCGTCACGTACCTCAGCTCGCGGTCCAGCAGCATGTACGGGTTGGGGGACAGCTCGAAGAGCGTCTGGAAGTCGAAGGGTGCCTGCATCCATTCACCGGGGAGCACGAAAACCTCCCTGTCTTTCCTGGGGCCGCGGGACGCGGAAAGGGCGTTCTTGACCAGTGTACGGACAACACCTCCAACGCAACGCCCAAAAGACCCGAGCCCCCTTCTTCCCGTGCGCCAGCCCCCCTGGAGGGCCGGCTTCTGGAGACCTTTCAACACCTGCTCAACCGCCCAACCGTTTGGGTTTCCACGTCCGTCATGGCTGTAAGTCTGAGCGGGTATTTCAGACCTCACAATTACTGTGATATGAGATTATTACCGCCAAGGCGGTGTAGTCCCACATGAACCGGGGTGCGCGGCAGGGGGTCGCCTTGGGTGGGGGAGGGATGAACCTCCCGGCCTCCCGCCAGAGCGCTCGCGCCCGGCAGGAGGTCTGTCCCAATGCTTGCCGTCCCAGAACAGCCGTCGCTGGATGACTCGGAAGCGGTCACCTCTCGCGTGTTCGACAGAAAGGCGGTGACTGGCACCGTCCGGGAGTTGTCGGTCGTGGGCAACATCCGGGGGCTGTGGGCCGCGACCCGCCAATGGCTCATCATCGCGTTGGCCGTGGCGTTCGTGGTGCAGGTGGACCGGTGGTGGGCGTGGGTGCTGGCCGCGGTGGTCATCTCCTCACGTCAGCACGCGCTGTTGAGCCTGGTGCACGAAGCCTCTCACTACCACCTGCACAACCACCGCGGGTTCAACGACTTCATGGCGGATGTGCTCTGCGCGTTCCCCATGAACATCACCACGGCGGGCTACCGCAAGGAGCACGCGGAGCACCACCGCTTCGTCAACACGCCGAAGGACCCCTACTGGCGCACGGCGCAGCGCGACGCCGCGTGGATGTTCCCGCGCACCCGCTGGAGCACGGCGCGGGTGCTCCTGGGGGACCTGGTGGGCATCTTCACCCTGTCCCACGTGCGCATCATGATTCCCTGGTCCTATACAGGGCGCGCGCTGGGCAAGGGCGGTCCGCCGCCCTCACGCGCGGAGCACCTCCGGTACGCGCTGTGGATGGGCGGCTTCATCACGTTCCTCACGCTCACCGGAGGCTGGCTGCACTACCTGCTCCTGTGGTCGGTGCCATCGCTGACGCTGATGATGGTGGCGTTCCGCATCCGCGCGGTGGTGGAGCACCCCTTCACCCCGGCCACCCCCGACGAGACGCACGAGACGCGGGACGTGGAGTCCGCCACGTGGCTGGAGCGCTTCTTCATCGCGCCCTTCAACGCGAACTACCACCTGTCCCATCACCTCTTCCCGTCGGTGCCCTACTACCACCTGCCCGCGCTGCACGAGCGGCTCAAGGGGACGGCCCTCTACCGCCCCGGGGAGAATCATTTCCAGACGTACCTGGGCGGAGAGAAGAGCGCGTGGCGTTTCCTCACGTCAGCCGCCAGGGATTGAGTCCGGCGGTCCGTTGTCCGTGAGGGATTGAAGAGACGCAGGGCCTGCTCCTGAAGGCGCGCATGTGGCGCCTCCAGGGACAGGCTTCTGTCCTCTCATCAAGCCGAAGGGGGCACGGCCGAGGGCGCTCCCGCGGACGCGGCCGGTTCGGGGCTCGCGGCGTAGACGCCCCGGTACTCCGGCGGGAGGAGCGCGGCCACGCGGTGCATCATCGCGTCCACCAACGCCTGACGCGCGTCGGAGGCGCCGGCCAGCTCCGGCTCCAGGTCCTCCATGCGGAAGGCGGGCCCGAAGGTCACGGTGACGTCCGCCTTGAACAGGCGCTCGCCCCCCATGTCGGAGTCGTTGATGGGCATCAGCTTCTCGGTGCCCGTCAGCGCCACCGGGACGATGGGCACCCCGGCGCGCTTGGCGATGAGGCCCACGCCCTTCTTCGCTTGCAACAGCCCCGCGGAGCGGCTGCGGCCCCCCTCCGGGAAGATGAGCACCGACTGGCCGCCCTTGAGCAGCTCCACGCAGCGGCGCAGCGCTTCGATGTCCGGCGAGTTGGGCGTGATGTCGATGGTGTCCATCGTCTCCGCCGCCAGCCGCGTCATCACCGTGCCGTGCAGCTTCACACCCGCCAGGAAGACGACCCGCCGCGGACGCAGCGCGCGGTAGAGCGTGAAGCCGTCCGCGTTGGACAGGTGGTTGCAGATGAAGAGGCAGGGGCCCGGGGGCAGGTCCTTCAGGCCATGGACCTTCACGCGGGACAGCGTGCCCCACACGGCGTGCATCAGCCCGCGCACGATGTGCCGGCGGGGCCGGCGGGGCATCAGCGACATCAAGGCGAATAACAGTCGAAGCACGGCCGGCCCACGTCCTTTCCCGGTTCCCCCGTGGCGACACGGGGCGCGATGGCGAGACGTCCTCTCGCAGATGTAGTCCTGCCCCCCGGGGAGGGTCAGCGCCTGTCGGGCGGCGCCGCGCTGCCTGTCCGCCCATCCGTCATCCAGCCAACGTCGTATCATCCCCGGAGCCAGGGAGGGGACCGAGTGGGCGCGCGCGAGCCCGGCCGCGCGGCCCCCGTACCCCGCGTGTTATGGGGAACGCCATGAGCGTTGAAGCCACGCCTTCCCGCGCCAAGCGGCCTGTCGAGTACGAGGCCACCGTCACCGAAGTGCGGATGGAAACGCACGACACGGCGACCCTGCTGTTGGACCTGGGCCCGGGGCCGCTCGACTACAAGGCGGGCCAGTTCCTCAACATCGACCCGCATCAGTTCCCGGCGCTCGCCCACCAGTGCGCCTATCTGCAGGAGCAGAAGGGGCGCAAGGAGCCGGCGCGCTCGTACTCGCTCGCCTCCGCGCCGCACGAGCCGCGCGTGGCCATCACGGTGAAGGACGAGGAGTTCCTCCCCGGCATCACCCGCTACCCGCCGCTGCTGTCGCCGCTGCTGGTGCACGGCCGGCTCACCGGCGCGCGCGTGAAGGTCACGGGCTTCATGGGGCCGTACGTGCTGCCGGACGACGTGACCGAACGCACGGACCACGTCCTGCACGTGGTGGCGGGCTCCGGCGCCGTGCCCAACTTCGCCATCGTGAAGGACTCGCTGCACCGGGGCCTGAAGCTGCGCCACACGTTCCTCGCGTCCAACAAGACCTGGGGGGACATCCTCTACCGCGAGGAGCTGGCCGCCCTGGAGCGCGCCTCGCCGGACCGCGTGCGCGTGGTGCACACGCTCACGCGCGAGACGGATGAGGCGAAGTATGGCCCCCAGGTGCGCAAGGGCCGCGTCGGAGAGGCGCTCCTGCACGAGCTGGTGCCGGACCGCGACACCTGCCTCGTCTACGTGTGCGGCCCCGCCATCACGCCCTGGGACCGGCGAAAGGCGCTGGAGACGCGCACGCCGGCCACCCCGCGCTTCATGGAGGCGGTGCTCGGCCACCTGCACGCGCTGGACATCCCGGACAAGCGCATCAAGCGCGAGGCGTACGGCTGACGCCCCACGCGCAAGGCGGCTCAGGGCTCCGGGGCACTGCCCGGGTCCACGGGCCCCAGGGCGTCGAGGAACGCGAGCACGCGCTCGGCCGTCTCGCGCGGCTTCTCCATCGGGAACAGGTGTGAGGCGAGCGGCAGCTCCTCCACCTTCGTGCGGGGCATCTCCTGCTCCGCCCGCGCCAGCGCCTCCGGCAGGAGCGTGTCGGAGCGCTCGCCGCGCAGCACCAGCGTGGGCGCCGCGTTGGCGCGGATGAGCCTCCAGGGGTCCGCGGGGAAGGTCTCGAAGATGCGGGCCTCCCACTCGCGCGGGAAGCGCAGCCGGAAGTCGCCCGCGTCCGCCGGCACGAGCCCGTGGGTGATGTAGTCGTTGAAGCAGTCCGCGTCCCAGTCGCGGAACAGCCTGCGCTGCCGGTAGGCGGTGGCCGCCTCCTCGCGCGTCGCCCACCGCTCCCGCCGCCGCCGGGCGCCCTGCACGATGGCGGTGCGGTCCATGCGGCCCAGCGCCTTCATCAGGCGCACGCCCCACGCGCGCGGCCCGGTGACGAGCACGGGATCCAACGCGACGACGGCGCGGAACAGGCCCGGGTTCGCGGCGGACGCCATCAGCGTGCTCGTGCCGCCCACGCTGTGGCCCACGCCCAGCACGCCGGAGCGTCCCCGGAGCTGGAGCTCGCGCGCGAGGTCGTCGCCCAGCTCCTGCCAGGTCGTGAGCGCCTCCGGCGCCTGGTCCGGCGTCAGCGGCCGCGTGCGCAGCGACACCACGTGGTAGCGGGTCGCGAGCCGCGCGAAGAGCTTCCGGTACGTCTCCGGAGGAAAACCGTTCGCGCAAGCGAAGTGCAGCAGCGGACCGCTCCCGCCCCAGTCATCCAGCTCCAAGGCCATGCCCCCTTCCATCGACAGCGCCCGGCGCGCTCCAGAACGCCAGGCCCTCCCACCGGATTCCGGGGGAAGGCCTCCGGGACTCGCGCGCACGCGAACCGTGTCCAGCGCCGGTCCACTCCGAGACGAACCTCCGTCCCGTGGGATTAGACACCGTTCCCCGGGCTGGGGGTTCCCTCCGGCACCGACGTCTGCGCGCCCATGGGCCCTGACGCGCCCACGTCGTCCGACACGAGTCCGGGCGCGTCATCCTCCGCGCCGCCACCGGCCGCGGGCGTGATGCCCAGCAGCCGCGTCAGCCGGGGCTGCACCCCCGTCTCCGCCAGCAGCGCCTGGAGCTGGAGCCGCGCCCGCCGGTTGTCCCGGTGCACGCGCCGCCCGAGGATGAGCTCGTTCTTCAGCGAGTGCTCCCACCCGGTCAGCTCCGTCACCGTCACCTGGTAGCCGAACGCCTCCAGCGTCAGCGCGCGGATGACGTTCGTCAGGTGCGAGCCGAACTCACGCCGGTGCCAGGGGTGCTGGAAGAGCAGCGACATGGAGCCCGCCGGCTTCGCGCGCTTCTCCTTCAGCTGCGCGGCGACCTCCGCCTGACAGCACGGCACCACCGCCACGTGGTCCGCGCCGTGCCGGATGGCCGCCACCAGCGCGTCATCCGTGGCCGTGTCGCACGCGTGCAGCGCCATCAGCACGTGGAGCCGCTCCGGGTACTCCGCCGCGTCGATGTGCGCCGTCTGGAAGCGCATCCGGTCGAAGCGCAGCCGCTCGGCGCGGCCCTTCGCGCGCTCGGTCAGCTCCGGCCGGCCTTCGATGGAGAGCAGCTCGCCGCCCGCCGCGTCCTTGAGGAACAGCTCGTAGACGACGAAGCCCAGGTACGCGTTGCCGCTGCCCGCGTCCACCACCAGGGGGTTGGCGTGGCGGGCCTGCACATCCTCCATCGCCGGGCGCAACAGGCCCACCAGGTGGTTGACCTGCTTGAGCTTGCGCAGCGCATCCGCGTTGAGGTGTCCCTCGCGCGTGAGCAGGTGCAGCTCCCGCAGGAGCGCGGGGGACTGGTCCGGAAGCAGCTCCTTGCGGACCTGGGGCGCCTTGACGTTGCGTCTCAGACGGACACCACTTCCGTGACCTCGGGAATCATCTCCCGGAGCCGGCCCTCGATGCCCATCTTCAGCGTCGCCGTGGACGACGGGCAGCCCGCGCACGAGCCCTTCATGTGCAGGTAGACGATGCCGTCCTCGAAGCGGTCCAGCGTGATGTCACCGCCGTCCTGGGCCACCGCCGGGCGGATCTCCTCGTCCAGGATGACCTGGATGCGCTGCTCCACGGTGCCGTCCGCCGACACCGTCTGGCGCGCCGCCGCGATCGCCGCCTCGTCCACCACCGGCAGGCCTTCGCTCAGGTGCGTGTCCAGCGTGGACATCACGGAGTCGTTGAGCTCGTCCCACTCCCCCGACTCGCCCTTGGTCACGGTGACGAAGTTCGTGCCCAGCATCACCGCCGTCACGCCCTGGATGTCCATCAGCCGGAGCGCCAGGGGCGATTTGGCCTGCGCTTCGTCCCGGTTGGTGAAGTTCACCGCGCCACCGCCCAGCAGCTTGCGGTCCACCACGTACTTCAGCGTGCTGGGGTTGGGGGTCCACTCGAGCTGGATGTTCACTGACATGCGTGTTCTCCCTACGAAAGTCCGCTTCCTCTAAAGGGCGCCGGGCCCCATAGCAACCTGTCCGGCCGTCAGGCAAACGCCCCGCGACCTTCATTCACTCCGGATGGAGCCCGGCCCGCCGCCGGTGTAAGACACCAGGCCCGTCCATTTCCGGCCCGGGCCCCTCCTTCCCCTGCCCTGCTGGCGAGGACCCACCCCCATGCCCTTCCCGCCGCGCCTCGCCCACCTCGCCACCAAGGCCGTGGTGGTGGCCAAGCTGGGCCCCACCTACGCCGAAGCCCACCGGCTGGACGCCGAGGAGTCCGCCCAGCGCCTCTCCAGCGCCCTCGCCGGTCCCCTGCTGACCTCCCTGCTGGAGGCCACCTGGACGCAGATGCTCGGGAGCACGAAACGTCTCAAGGAAGAAGGCCTCCTGGAGAAGGTGGCCACCACCTTGAGCGACCGGCCCCAGCGGCCGGGCAAGGTCGCCTCCCTGACGCCTGGCTGGAGCGCCTTCCTCGTCCTGGTGGACCTGGAGGTGGGCACCGCCAGCGACGCCGCGCGCCGGGTGATGGAGTCCGACGAGGGCCGCAAGCGCGCCGCCGCCGGGCTCACGGAGGTCGCGGGCTTCCTCGCCCATGAGCTGACGCGCGGGAAGTAGGGGGCGTCCGGGCGGGCGTGGCGGCAGCCGCCACCCGCCGTTATAGGCTGGCGTTCGCCACGTCCATGTCCGCCCCGCTCCCCACCACGCTGCGCCTGCTCACGTCCATCACCGACGTCCCCGCGTCGGCCTGGGACGCGCTCGTGGACCCGGCGTCGGTGCCGTTCCTGGAGTGGGGCTTCCTCGCGGCGCTCGAGGAGAGCGGCTGCGCGGTGCCCGAGCGCGGCTGGCACCCGCGCCACCTCACCCTGTGGCGGGGCTCGCGCCTCATCGCCGCCGCGCCCGCGTACCTCAAGGATGACAGCCGCGGCGAGTTCGTCTTCGACGCCGCCTGGGCCACCGCGGCGGAGCGCGCGGGCCTGCGCTACTACCCCAAGCTGGTCCTCGCCGTCCCCTTCACGCCGGCCACCGGCCGCCGCGTGCTGGTGGCCTCCGGGGAAGACCGGCCGTCGCGCGAGGCGGAGCTGTACGACGCCGCCCTGGAGTACGCGCGCGCCGAGGGCATCTCCAGCGTCCACGTCCTCTTCCCCACCCCGGAGGAGCTGCCGGTGCTGGAGGCGCAGGGCTACGCCGTCCGCCTGGGCGTGCAGTACCTGTGGCGCGACGCGGGCTACCGGACGTTCGAGGACTTCCTCGGCCGCTTCCACTCCAAGCGGCGGCATCAAATCCAGCGCGAGCGGCGCGCGCCGCGGGCCCAGGGCATCACCCTGCGCACGCTCCGGGGCGAGGCCCTGGAGGAGCTGGACGCGGCGAGCGCGTACCAGCTCTACCGCTCCACGGTGGACCGCTACCCGTGGGGCGTGCGCTCCCTGACGGAGGACTTCTTCGCCCGCCTGCTCGCCCGGTTCAGCCACCGGTGCGAGTTCGTGGAGGCCCGGCGGGAAGGCCGGCGCGTGGCGGGGGCGTTCAACTTCACCGGGCCGCGCACGCTGTTCGGCCGTTATTGGGGGGCGTTGGAGGAACACCCGTTCCTGCACTTCAACGTGTGCCTCTATCACCCGGTGGAGGACTGCATCGCGCGGGGGCGCGAGCGCTTCGAGCCCGGGGCCGGCGGCGAGCACAAGCTCACCCGGGGTTTCGAGCCGCACCTCACGTACAGTGCGCATCTGTTCCTCCACCCCGGGCTGGACCGGGCGGTGCGCGGCTTCCTGGCGCACGAGCGGGCGGCCGTGGAGAGCGGCCTGCCGTTGTGGTGGGCGGAGACGGGTTTCAAGGAGCGGACCTGAGCGGTTCCCGTCAGGCCCGCCACAGGTTCGCGAAGCGAAGGCAAGGGAGTCCGCAAGCCCATGGCGCAGAAGCACCAACACGATGACGGCCAGGTCGTCACGGAGGCCGTCCCCAAGCAGAAGCTGAAGAGGCCGACCCTCTACAAGGTCCTCCTGCACAACGACAACTACACCACGCGTGAGTTCGTCGTCGCCGTGCTCAAGGAGATCTTCCACAAGTCGGAGACGGATGCCGTGCAGATCATGATGCACGTTCATTACAACGGCATCGGAGTGGCGGGCGTTTATACCTACGACGTCGCCGAGACGAAGCTCAAGACAGTGGAGGCCGCGGCGCGGGACAACGGGTTCCCCCTGCGGCTGTCCATGGAACCCGAGGAAGGCTGAACCGTGGCAGGACCATCGATCGCCAAAGAATTGCAGGCCAGCTTCCGCACCGCGCTCGACGAGGCGCGGAAGATGCGCCACGAGTACCTGACGCTGGAGCACCTGCTCCTGGCCCTCACCCGTGACTCGCGCACCCGCGAGGTGCTCAAGGGCTGCGGCGCGAACGTCAAGCGCCTGCAGGAGAACCTGGTCTCCTTCCTGGAGGAGACGGTCGAGCGGCTGCCCGACGACGTGGACGCCGAGCCGCAGCAGACCATTGGCGTGGAGCGCGTGCTCCACCGCGCCGCCATGCACGCCCTGTCCGCCGAACAGAAGTACATCGACGGGGGCGACGTGCTGGTCGCCATGTTCCGCGAGGAGGAGAGCCACGCGCTCTACCTGCTCCAGCAGGAGGGCGTCACCCGCCTGGACCTGCTCAACTTCATCTCCCACGGCGTCAGCAAGGACGGCGAGTCCGACGGCGACAGCCGCGCCGCGCCCGCGGGGGACGACGAGGACGGCGAGTCCCAGCGCAAGAGCCCGCTGGAGGCGTACGCCATCCAGCTCAACACCGAGGCCAAGGCGGGCCGCATCGACCCGCTCATCGGCCGCGACAAGGAGCTGGAGCGCACCATCCAGGTGCTCTGCCGCCGCCGCAAGAACAACCCGCTCTACGTGGGTGAGGCCGGCGTGGGCAAGACGGCCATCGCGGAGGGCCTGGCGCTCCACATCACCGAGGGCCGCGTCCCCGCCGCGCTGAAGGACGCCGTCGTCTACTCGCTGGACATGGGCGCGCTGCTCGCGGGCACCAAGTTCCGCGGCCAGTTCGAGGAGCGGCTGAAGGGCGTGCTCAAGGCGCTCCAGGAGCTGCCCGACGCCATCCTCTTCATCGACGAGATCCACACCATCGTCGGCGCGGGGGCGACGAGCGGCGGCTCCATGGACGCGTCCAACCTGCTCAAGCCCGCGCTGGCCTCGGGCCGGCTGCGCTGCATCGGCTCCACGACGTTCCAGGAGTTCAAGGCGTCCTTCGAGCGCGACCGCGCCCTGTCCCGCCGCTTCCAGAAGATTGAAGTGGATGAGCCCAGCGTGGAGGACACCGTCAAGGTCCTGGAGGGGCTGCGCAGCCGCTACGAGGAGCACCACCACGTGAAGTACGGCGAGGGGGCGCTCCAGGCGGCGGCGGAGCTGGCGGCCAAGCACATCAACGACCGCTTCCTGCCGGACAAGGCCATCGACGTCATCGACGAGGCGGGCGCCGCGGAGCGGCTCAAGCCGGAGGGCGTGCGCACGGGCGTCGTCAGCGCGCACGACGTGGAGCAGGTCGTCTCCAAGATGGCGAAGATCCCGGCCAAGAGCGTGTCCGCCAGCGAGGGCGTCCAGATCCAGAACCTGGACAAGGAGCTCAAGGGCGTCATCTACGGGCAGGACAAGGCCATCGAGGAGATGGTGGGCGCCATCAAGCTGTCGCGCTCCGGCCTGCGCGCGCCGGAGAAGCCCATTGGCAGCTTCCTCTTCTCCGGCCCCACGGGCGTGGGCAAGACGGAGCTGGCGAAGCAGCTGGCGCACAGCCTGGGCGTGGAGTTCCTGCGCTTCGACATGAGCGAGTACTCCGAGAAGCACACGGTGAGCCGGCTCATCGGCGCGCCCCCGGGCTACGTGGGCTTCGACCAGGGCGGCCTGCTCACGGACGCCGTGCGCAAGCACCCGTACGCGGTGCTGGTGCTGGATGAAATCGAGAAGGCCCACCCGGACCTCTTCAACATCCTGCTCCAGGTGATGGACCACGCGACCCTCACGGACAACAACGGCCGCAAGGCGGACTTCCGCAACATCATCCTCATCCTGACCACGAACGCGGGCGCGCAGGAGATGAGCACCAAGGCCATGGGCTTCGGCGACACCAGCGTCGTGGTGGACGGCTCGCGGGCGAAGAAGGCCATCGAGCGCACCTTCACGCCGGAGTTCCGCAACCGCCTGGACGGCTGGATTCTCTTCTCTGGCCTGCCCCCGGAGGTCATCCTCAAGGTCGTGGACAAGGAAGTGCGCCTGCTCCAGAAGGTGCTCGACGAGAAGAAGGTCACGCTGTCGCTCACGCCCGCCGCCCGCGCGTGGCTGGCCGAGCACGGGTACGACCCGGCCTTCGGCGCGCGCCCCATGGCGCGGCTCGTGGACAACACCCTCAAGAAGCCGCTCGCGGAGGCCCTGCTGTTCGGCTCGCTCAAGAGCGGCGGCGTGGCCCGCTTCGACGTGGTGGACGACGCGCTGAAGCTCCAGGCCGAGGCCACCGAGGCCGTGCCGGCGTAACGACGGCGCGGCGCGCTGGAAGCACCGCAGGCCCCGGGCCCCTTCCAAGGGACTCGGGGCCTTCGCGTTACTCCTTCTTCGCCTCCACCTTGTACGCGCCCACGGCGCTGGAGAGCTGCTCGGAGATGATTTGGAGCGTGGTGGCCGCCTCGCCCGTGGAGCCGATGCGGGCCACGGTGTCGTCCATCATCCGGGACAGGTCATTCACCGCCAGGGTGATTTGATTGATGCCCACGTTCTGCTGGTTCACCGCGGCGGCGATCTGCCGGACGGCGGCGGCGTTGTCCTGGACGATGGAGGACAGCTCGCGCAGGTTCTGCCCGCTGTCGCGCACCTGCGCCAGGCCCGCCTCCATGCGCTCCGCGCCGCGCTCGGTGATGCGCACCGCGGCGGTGACGGAGTTCGCGATGTCGTCCAGCAGCTCCCGCACCCGCGTGGTCGCCTGGATGGACTGGTCCGCCAGGGCGCGGATTTCACGCGCCACCACGCTGAAGCCCTTGCCGTGCTCACCGGAGCGCACCGCTTCGATGGCCGCGTTGAGCGCGAGCATGTTGGACTGGTCCGCCAGGTCCTTCACCGTCTGGGTGATGCCGCCAATCTGACGGGTGCGCTCGCCCAGCTCGAGGATCTTCTCCGCGATCTCCCCCACCTGCGCGCGGATGTCGTTGAGGCCCGCCATCGTCTGCTCGATGGAGGCCTCGCCCGCCTTGGCCAGGAGGTCCGCGCGCTCGGCGACGTTGAGCACGCTCTCCGCCTTCTGCGCGGCCAGCGTGGAGGTCTGCTTTATCTCCTGCGCCGTCACCTGCGTCTCCTGGAGCGCGGCGGCCTGGCGGGAGATGGTCTGCGCCTGCTCCGTGGAGGACGCGTTGAGGTGGTCCGTGGACTGGGTGAGCGCGGAGGCGGCGTGCTGGAGGTTGAGCGTCACCTCGCGCAGCTTGCCCACCATCTGCGAGAAGGAGTGGGACAGCCGCCCCACCTCGTCGGTGCCGCGCACCTGGATGGGGCGGGTGAGGTCGCCGGACGACACGATGTGGCCCGCCACCGACGTGAGCTCCGCCAGCGGCCGCACGATGCTCCTGCCGAACAGCGCCGCCAGCACCACGCCCGCCACCTCCAGCAGCAGCGCGAACAGCAGCATGTTCCAGCGCAGCGCCCCCACCTTCGCGTCGATGTACTCGCGCGCCATGCCCACGTGCACGGTGCCCAGGCGCCCCTCCGCCACGGCCGCCGCGACGTCCAGGGCGACCAGCGTCTTGCCCCCGCGCGACAGCCGCACCTCCGGGATGACGCGGGTCCGGTCGCGGCCCGGCGCGGCCTGCGCCTCCGTGGCGACCTTCAGCGCCTCCGGGAAGGGGCCCTTGAAGGAGTGCACCAGCACGTAGCCGGTGGGGTCCAGGATGAAGATGTAGGCCAGGTCGTCGCGCTCGCGGAACGCCTCCAGCAGCGGCTGGAGCGACCCCATGCCCGCGGACACGCCCTGCTCCGCCGCGATGGCCAGGCTCAGCGCCACGGCCTCGCCCTCGCTCGCGTGGCGGTCCTCCAGGTTCGCCTCCAGCTGCCGGGTGGCGATGCTGGTGAGGATGAGGGCCACGGAGGCGCTGATGACCGCCGTGACGAGCACGAACTTCGGCGCGAGCCCAAGCCCACGCAGGAACGAGACGGGGAGCGCGGCGGACGGCTTCAAGTGAACACTCCCGGGGTGGCATCTTCCGTGGGCCGACCGTCGACCACCCGACGCCAGGGACAACGCGGGCCGCGGCGGTTTATTGGCGGAAGCCTCACCGGGCCCCGCCCTCCGGGCCTCGCGAGGGACGGAACGACGGGCGCTGGCAGCTCTGGAGGATGAGGTCCGCCACCAGGGACAGCGGCGTGCCCCCGTCGGTGGCCTTCAGCTCCACGGCGGCGCGCGGCATGCCGTAGACGACGCTGGACGCCTCGTCCTGGGCCAGGGTGACGCCTCCCGCGTGGCGGATGGCCAGCAGCCCCCGCGCGCCGTCCTCGCCCATGCCGGTGAGGACGCCGCCGCCGCTGCGCCGGCCATACGCCATGGCCAGCGAGCTGAGCAGCACGTCCCCATTGGGACAGGGGCCGCCGTGGCTGCGCTGCAACCGGGCCAGCCCCACGCTGTCCACCAGCAGGTCATGGCCATCCATCGGGAAGTACACGCGCCCCGGCTCCAGCCGCTCGCCGTCGCGCGCCATGCCCACCTGCAGCTCGCACACCTGGGACAGCCAGCGCACCATGCCCTGGGTGAAGCCCACGGTGATGTGCTGCGCGATGAGCACGGGCACCGGCAGGTCGCGCGGCAGCTTGGACAGCACCTCCGCCAGCGCGGGCGGCCCCCCGGTGGAGGCGACCAGGCCGAACACGTCCACCCGCGCCCCGCTGGGCATGGGCGGCGGCGGCGCGGCGCGCGGGCGGCGGGAGATGACGGGCACCTCCGCCATCAGGCACACGGAGTGGGCCAGCTCCCGGCCCCACCGGCGCAGCTCGTCCGCGTTGGTGACGTTGGGCTTGCCGATGAGCTCCAGCGCTCCGGCGCTCATCGCCTGGAAGCCCAGGTCCACGCCGCGCTGCTCCGCCACCGCGCTCACCACCAGGATGCGCGCGGGCGCCTGGGACATGATGTGCCCGATGGCCGCCGGGCCATCCAGGCCGGGCAGCAGCAGGTCCATGGTGATGACGTCGGGGCGCAGCAGGCGCGCCAGCTGCACGGCGCGGTTGCCGTCCGCGGCCCGCCCCACCACTTCGATGCGCGGCTCCTCCGTGAGCAGCGCGGTGAGCGTGTTGGCCATGGTGGGCGAGTCGTCCACCACGAGCACGCGAATGGGCTTCTTGGAGCTCACGCGCGGCTCCCACGGCGGCTCATCACGTCCAGCACCTCCGCGAGCAGACGGCCCGCGGCGCACTCGCGCTTGCTGAGGAAGCCGTCCGCGCCGGACGCGAGGCCCCGCTCGCGCGCGGACGCGCTGTCGTGCGCGGAGACGAGGATGACGGGCAACGTGCGCGTGTCCTTGCGCTCGCGCAGCCGCGCGATGAGCTCGATGCCGTCCATCTCCTCCATGTCCAGGTCGCAGATGACGACGTCGTAGGTGTCCGCCTGCAGCCGCTCCAGGGCCCGGGCCCCGCTGGCCGCCAGGTGCACCTGGAACCCGCCCGCCTCCAGCATCGCCCGGTGCAGCGCCCGCGCCGTGAGCGAGTCATCCACCACCAGCGCCCGCCGGCTGGCCGCGGACACCGTCACCTTCTCCGAATCCGACACCACCCAGTCCGGCCGGAGGATGAGCAGCAGCTCGCCCCGGCTGAGCGTCGCCGCGCCCTGCCAGGCCGCCACGTCGCGCACCTCCGAAGGCAGCGGGCGGATGACCAGGTCCCGGTCCCCCACCACCGCGTCCACGCCCAGCGCCACGCGCTTGCCACCGCTCTGCACGATGAGCAGCGGCTGCCCTTCCGAGGGAGGCGCGGACGCCCGCAGGCCCAGCCGCGCGCCCAGGTCCACCACCGGCAGCAGCTGCCCCTGGTATTCCATGTGGGCCCGGCGCCGGCCCACGCGCAGCGAGTCCGCGCGCGCCAGCTGCGTGGACTCCACCGCCAGCATGGGCAGGCCCACGAACTGCTCCAGCGCGCGCACCATCAGCACCGGGGAGCTGCCCAGGTCCACCGGCAGGGTCAGCACGAAGCGGGTGCCCTGCCCGCGCGTGCTCGCCACCTCGATGCGGCCCTGAAGCGACTCCACCGTGTCTCGCACCGCGTCCAGCCCCACGCCGCGCCCGGAGGTGTCCGTCACGTCCGAGCGGGTGCTGAAGCCCGCGCTGAAGATGAGGTCGCGCACCTGGTTGTCATTGAGGCGGGCCACCTCGTCCGCGGTGACGAGCCCGCGCTTCTCCGCGACCTTGCGCACCTGGGCCAGGTCGATGCCGCGCCCGTCGTCGCTCGCCTCCAGGTACAGGAGGTTGCCCTGCTGCTCCACGCGCAGCGTGAGCGCGCCCTCGTGGTGCTTGCCGGCCTTCTCGCGCTCGGCGGGCAGCTCCAGGCCGTGGTCCACGGCGTTGCGCAGCAGGTGCACGAGCGCGCCCTGGAGCTTCTCCAGCAGGCGCCGGTCCAGCGACACCTCCGCGCCCACCACCGACAGCCGCGCCTCCTTGCCCAGCTGGCGCGACAGGTCGCGCACCATGCGCTGGAGGGGGTCCAGGATGGTGCGCGTGGGGCGCGTGGTGATGGCCTTGAGGCCCTCCTCCAGCGCGTCCACGATGTCGCTCGTCTCCTCGCCGTCGGTGCGCAGGGAGCGGCCCGTGCCGGACAGGAGCGTGCGCGCCTCCGCCGTCTCCGCCAGCAGGCCCTGCTTGGCGAGCAGCGCGGACACCCGCTCCAGCTCCCGGCTGCGCTCCTCCACCCGCAGGCGCACCTCGCGCAGGCGCTCCACCTCGCGCATCAGCGCCGTCACCTGGTTCGCGCTCACCCGCCACCCGGCGTCCGACGACTCGCCGGACGCGTCCGGCGACTCCACGGGCGCGGCGGGCGCGGCCGCCGGCGGCGGCTGCGCGAACGCCCCACCGGGCAGCACCGCGGCCTCCTCTGGCGGCGGCGCGGCGGAGACCAGCTGCGCCAGCGCGGCGGCGGGGTCCGGCAGGTAGTCCCCGCGTCCGTCCGCGTGGGCCTGCGCGCGCAGCATGAACAGGTCCAGCCCGTGCAGCAGGATGTCCACCACCGGGCGCGGCATCTTCTGCGTGTGCGCCTTGAGCGGCGCCAGCGCGTCCTCCAGCTTGTGGGCGATGTCGCCCAGGTCCTGGAGGCCCAGCGACGCGGCGCTGCCCTTCAGCGTGTGCAGGTGCCGGCCCAGCCGGGTGTAGATCTTCGCGAGCGCGTCGTTCTCCAGGCCCTCGCGCTCCAGCTCCAGCAGGTCCATGGTGACCTTCTGGATGACCTCCTGGGCCTCGACGGCGAAGCCCGCCACCAGCCCCTGCAGCATCGGATCAACGGGCATGGCGCCCCCCCGTGTCGGGCGTGGCGAACAGGCGCTTCGGGTCGATGAGGTGGATGAGCTGCCGGTCCTGGGTGAAGACCTCCACCACCGGCCCCTCCGCCCGCACGCGCGCGGCCTCCACCGACGCGAGCGGCAGCGTGGTGGGGCGCGGGATGGCCTCGCAGTCCAGCGCGCACAGCTCGCCGTCCCCGCGGTCCACCACCAGCAGCACCGCCGGGTCCTGCCGCCACCCGTGGCCGCCCAGGAGCGACGCCAGGCTGAGCGCGGACACCACCTGTCCCTGGAAGCGCAGCACGCCGATGACGGCGGGCGCCGACAGCGGCACGGGCGTCACCATGCGCAGCGGCAGGGCCGCGCGCAGGGACTCCAGGGGCAGCGCGTAGCGCTCCTCGCCCAGCGGGAACTCGGCGATCCAATGGACCGCCTCCTCCACGACCGACTCGCCCTGCTCGCGCAGACGCGCGGCCCGGCGCGCCAGCAGCTCGCGCGTCTCTGACTCCAGGGCCTCGTCCACCATCCGCGGCGTCCCCTTCATTCCAGCGCCCCCAGATTCAGGTAGGCGTCAGCGGACGCCAGATAGAAGCGCGCGGGCAGCGCCTCCGGTCCATCCACCAGCGTGTCCGGCGGCAGCAGCCCCGCGCGCGTGCGCAGGGCGCGCATCAGCGGGAAGGCCGCGTCCCGGGCCCCCGCGCGCTCGCGCAGCAGCGCCAGCTCCAGCAGGCCCGGCAGGTAGTCCGGCGCCTGCTTCACCAGCAGCTCCAACACCGCCGTCGCCCCGGCCACGTTGCCCTCTTCAATCCGCTCCAGCGCCTGGAGGTGCAGCCGCGCGGGCGGGGGCGGTGGGGACGGCGCGACGGGGGGCGGGGTGGGCAGGGGCGCCGACAGCCTCCGCGGCAGGGACACGGGGCGGGGCGCGGCCACGGGCGGCGGCGTGGGCGCGAAGGTGCGCTCCTCCGGCCGGGGCTTGCGGAAGGCCTGGAGCTCCGGAGGCCCCTCGCGCGTGAGCCCCGGCGGCGTGCGGTCCACCTCCACCGTGCCCAGGAACAACAAGCCCCCGGGGGTCAGCGCCCGGGACAGGTGGGTGATGGCCGCGTCGCGCGCGGACGGCGAGAAGTACGTGAGCACGTTGCGGCAGAGGATGAAGTCGAACTGGCCGAAGCGCTCCGGCAGCGGCGCCAGCAGGTTCGCGGGCGCGAAGCGCGTCACGCGGCGCACCTCCGGGAGGATGGACACCTGCCGGCCGTTGTGGACCTCGTAGACGGAATGCAGCGCGGGCGCGGACTCGCGCCGGGACCACGCGCCGTAGGTGCCGCGCCGCGCGGCCTCCAGGCTGGCCTCGTGCAGGTCCGTGCCCACCACCTCCACCGGCATCCCGGCGGGCGCGCACCCCAGCAGGCACGCGGCCAGCGAGTACGCCTCCTCTCCGGTCGCGCACCCCGCGCTCCAGCCGCGCAGGTGCATGGCGCCGTGGCGCAGCGCGGACGGGATGCCCTCCTGCGCGATGAAGCGGAAGTGCTCCGGCTGGCGGAAGAAGTACGTCTCCCCCACCAGCACCGCGCGCACCAGCGTGTAGGCCAGGGGCGACCCCAGCTGCTGCAGCTCGCTCAGGACCTCCGTGTGCACGCGGCCCCGGGCCAGCTCCGCGCGCAGCACGCGCTCCACCGCCTCCTGGGCGATGGCGTCCTCCCGGAAGCCGGTGGTGTCCGCCACCACTTCCCGGGCACGGGCCAGCAGCTTCGGGTCGAGCGCCGCATTCATGCGCTCCGCTCTTCCTCCACCGGCGCGAGCAGCGCGGGCAGGTCGCGCAGCAGTCCCCGCGCGATGAACACCTTCGGATCCAGGATGGGCAGCGCGCGGCCCCCCGTGCGCAGCATGCCCAGCAGCCCCTCCTGCAACAGGCCGTGCTCGGCGCCGCCCACCTTCTCCCGCCGGTCGATGTCGCTCGCCTGGAACTCCTCCGGGTCGCGCACCGCGTCCACGGTGAGCGCCAGCGACACGCCCTCCGCCTCGATGACCACCAGCATCCGCTCCGCGATGGGCACCTGGTGCTTCACGCCCAGCCGCAGCGCCACGTCCAGCACGCACACCGCATGGCCCCGCAGCTCCACGTACTCGCGCAGGTACGCGGGGCCGGTGGGCAGCGGCCGCGTCGCGGGCTGCAGGAGGACCTCCTTCACCGTGTCCAGGGGAACGGCGAACTCGCGCTCGCCCACGGTCAGCCGCAGCACCAGCAGGGCGCCCGTGCGCGAGCGGCGCCGGGCGTTCTCCAGCGCCTCGCCCACGCGGTTGAGCAGCTCGTCCGCGCGGAAGGGCTTGGACAGGAACGCCTCCGCGCCCAGCCCCAGGCACGCCTCCGCCCGCTGCTTCTCCGACGAGATGATGATCACCGGGATGTCCGCCGTGGCGGGATCCGCCTTCATCCGCTGGAGCACCTCGTCCCCGTCCATCTCCGGCATGGACAGGTCCAACAGCACCGCCGCCGGGTGCAGCCGCCCCACCTTGTCCAGCGCCTCACGGCCGTTGCTGGCCGTGTGGATGGTGTAGTGCCCGGAGAGGATGGCCCGCTCCAGCGCCAGGATGGCGTCGCTGTCATCGACCAGCAGCAGGGACGGCAGGCTCACGGTTTCAGGCCCCGTTCAGGAACTGACGCACCGTCTTGGTCAGCTCGTCGTGCGACACCGGTTTCTGGATGAAGGCGTTGGCACCCGCCTCCGAGCCGCGCCTGCGCAGGTCCTCGCCCTTCTCCGCCGTCAGCAGGATGACCGGCACCTTCTTCACCTGCTCCTGCGCGCTCGCGCGCACCTCCTTCACGAACGTGATGCCATCCATCACCGGCATGTTGATGTCGGCGATCACCACGCTCACCGGCACCAGCCGGAGCAGCTGCAGCGCGCGCTGCGCGTCCTCCGCCTCGACGATGCTGACCTTGAGGTTCATCAGGTAGATCTTGAGGATGTTGCGGACGGTCGGGCTGTCGTCCACCAGCAAGACGTTGGTGCTCACTGTGCCACGGCTCCTCGCACAGGCTCCGCGATGTGCGGATGCGATCTGCGCTGCATGGGTGATCCTACCGTGAGCGCTCCAACCGGCGGAAGCGGGGGGCCCCGTCCGCCGGAGGACCGGGCAGGTGAATGTCTGGATTTTCCTGCAAGGGGTCTGGCTTCAGCCTTCCTTGGGCGCAGGGGTCGCGGGGACCCCTTCGGGTGCCTCCACGGAGTCGACGGGAGGCGCGCCCACCGCGTGGTAGCCGCCGTCCACGTGAATCATCTCTCCCGTGGTGGAGGACAGCCAATCCGACAGAAGGGCACAGGCCGTCTTGGCCACGTGGTCATGGCTGTCCTTGTCGCTCCAGCCCAGCGGGGCCTGCTTGCCCCAGTACTGGGCCAGCGCCTTGAAGCCCGGGATGCCCTTGGCCGCCACGGTGGCCAGCGGCCCCGCCGCCAGCGCGTTGACGCGGATGCCCTTGGGGCCCAGGTCGCGCGCCAGATAGCGCACCGTGGCCTCCATGGCCGCCTTGCACACACCCATCCAATCGTAGATGGGCCACGCCTGACGGTTGTCGAAGTCCAGCGCGACGATGGAGCCGCCCTGCGTCATCAGCGGGGCGCACGCCACGGCCAGCTCCTTCACGGAGAACGCGGAGATGCGGAACGCGGTCTGCACGCTCTCCCACGGCGTGTGGAGGAAGTTGCCGCCCAGCGCGTCCTCCGGCGCGTACGCGATGGCGTGCAGCACGCCGTCCACGCGGCCCCACTTCGCCTTGAGGGCCTCCGTGAGCGCCGGGAAGTGCGCCGGGTTCGTCACGTCCAGCTCCAGCACCTCCGTGCCGGGCTTGAGCCGCTTCGCGCTGCGCTCGGTGAGGGACTTCGCCCGGCCAAAGCCGGTGAGGATGACCTCCGCGCCCTGCGCGATCGCGTGCTCCGCGACACCAAACGCCAGCGACTGCGGGGTGAGCACACCGGTGATGAGCAGCTTCTTGCCCTGGAGGAGCATGTCGGTACTTTCTCGAGCAGAGAGGTAAAGTGGGGGCGTGTGCTTACCACTCCTGGGCGGCCGAGGGGGGCCCTGGACCCACGTCCCGTCCACCCCTGGATGTACGTCCGTTCGGCATGTCGGTCGCGCAAGAGCTTCATTTGAGCTCATTCCAGCTTCGGGAATCCGGCGTTCGGTGAAGTTGGGCTCACGCGGGACATGACTCCACCTGCTCCCTTGGATTAAGCGACGCGGCCGGGCATGACGCGCTTCAACAAACTGAGGCGAAAACCCCCCAACGCGACGCCCATCCAGTAAAAGACCCCCGCCATGGCGAATTTCCAGGACAGCTTTCTCTCTGGTGCCAACATCGACTTCATCGAGGGGCTCTACGCGCGCTTCCTCGATGACCCCGGCAGCGTGGATTCCAGCTGGCGCGAGGTGTTCGAGCGGAACAACGGCACGGGCCGCCCCATCTTCAACGCGAAGCAGTTGGAGGCACCGACTGCCGCCGCACCTGAAGGAAAGGACGGCAAGGGGAAGGGCAAGGCCAACGGCGCCGCCGTGCAGGCCGCTCCGGCCGCCGCCGTCGCGCCGCAGCCCGCGGCCGCCCCCGCGCAGGACATCGGGCTGCAGTCCAAGGTGGACCAGGCCATCACCGCCTTCCGGCTGCGCGGGCACCTGCGCGCGAGCCTGGATCCGCTGGAGCGCCCGCGCCCGCCGCTGGGCCACATCGCGGACGTGGCGCTGATGGATGACAACCACTTCGCCGCCAAGGAGCTGGAGCAGGCGGTGGAGTGCAACAACGTCTTCCCGCAGCAGCGCGTGCGCCTGTCGGAGCTGGTCGCGCGGCTCCGCCGCACCTACGCCGGCCACATCGGCGTGGAGTTCATGCAGATGCTCGACAGCGAGCGTCGCCGCTGGCTCATGCAGCGCATGGAGCACAGCGACAACCGCACGCCGTTCTCCGTGGAGGAGCAGCGGCACCTGCTCACCAAGCTGTCGTACGCGGAGGGCTTCGAGCACTTCCTGCACACGAAGTACGTGGGCGCCAAGCGCTTCAGCCTGGATGGCGGCGAGGCCCTCATCCCCATGCTGGACGCCCTGCTGGAGGTCGGCAGCGGCATGGGCCTGAAGGAGCTGGTCATCGGCATGGCCCACCGCGGCCGCCTCAACGTGCTGACCAACATCCTGGGCAAGAAGCCGGATCAGATCTTCAGCGAGTTCGACGGCCCCAAGGACCCCAAGGCCTACCTGGGCCGCGGCGACGTGAAGTACCACATGGGCTTCTCGTCGGACCACACCACGCGCTCGGGCAAGAACGTGCACCTGTCGCTGGCCTTCAACCCCAGCCACCTGGAGTGCGTGGGCCCCGTGGTGGAGGGCCGCGTGCGCGCCAAGCAGGACCGCGGCGGCGACGCGGAGCGCACCGGCATCGTCCCGCTGCTCATCCACGGCGACGCGGCCTTCATCGGCCAGGGCGTCACGTCGGAGACGCTCAACTTCTCCGGCCTCAAGGGCTACACCACCGGCGGCACGGTCCACATCGTCATCAACAACCAGGTCGGCTTCACCACCGACCCGTCGGACTCGCGCTCCAGCATCTACTCCACCGCCATCGCGCAGATGCTGGACATCCCCGTGTTCCACGTGAACGGAGATGATCCGGAGGCGTGCGTCCACGTGGCGCGGCTCGCGGCGGAGTACCGCCAGACGTTCAAGAGCGACGTGGTCATCGACCTCATCTGCTACCGCCGCTACGGCCACAACGAGGGCGACGACCCGTCCTTCACCCAGCCGTCGATGTACGAGCTCATCCGCAAGCACCCGCCGGTGCGCGCGCTGTACGCGAAGGCGCTCGCGGAGGCCGGCCGCATCAGCACGGAGGAGTCGGACGCGCTCAAGCAGCGCTGCTTCCAGGACTTCGACGCGGCGCTCACCCGCGCTCGCCAGGAGAGCCAGTTCAAGGAGCCCAACGCGCTGGAGGGCCTGTGGAAGCCCTACAAGGGCGGCCTGCTGAAGAACGCGCCCCAGGTGCCCACCGCGGTGGCCAAGGCCACCTTGCGCGACGCGCTCCAGAAGCTCGCCACCGCGCCGGAGGGCTTCCAGGTCCACCGCGACGTGGAGCGCACCGTCCTCAAGAAGCGCCAGGGCATGCTGGAGAGCGAAGAGCTCCAGTGGAGCGAGGGCGAGTCGCTGGCGTACGCGACGCTCCTGTCGGAGGGCTACGGCATCCGCCTGTCCGGCCAGGACAGCGAGCGCGGCACCTTCAGCCACCGCCACGCGGTGCTGCACGACGTGCAGACGGGCGAGGAGTACGTCCCGCTGCGCCAGTTCGCCACCGGGAAGGCCGCGTTCAACGTCTACAACAGCCCGCTGTCGGAGATGGGCGTGCTGGGCTTCGACTACGGCTACAGCCTGGACGTGCCGGACGGCCTCACCCTGTGGGAGGCGCAGTTCGGTGACTTCGCCAACGGCGCGCAGATCATCATCGACCAGTTCATCGCCGCCGCGGAGAGCAAGTGGCGGCGGCTGAGCGGCATCACGCTGCTGCTGCCGCACGGCTACGAAGGCCAGGGCCCGGAGCACTCCAGCGCGCGCCTGGAGCGCTTCCTGGACCTGTGCGCCGAGGACAACCTCCAGGTCTGCTACCCCACCACGCCCGCGCAGATCTTCCACCTGCTGCGCCGCCAGGTGGTGCGCCCGGTGCGCAAGCCGCTGGTCATCATGTCGCCCAAGAGCCTCCTGCGCCGTCCGGAGGCCACCAGCCGCATGGACGAGCTGGCGACGGGCACGTTCCAGGAAGTGATTCCGGACGCGAAGGCGGACCCGGCCAAGGTGAAGCGGCTGCTCCTGTGCAGCGGCAAGGTGTACTACGACCTGGCCAAGGCCCGCGACGAGCGCAAGGACGAGTCCATCGCCATCGTGCGGGTGGAGCAGCTCTACCCGTTCCCGCACGACGAACTGTCGAACCTGGTGGCGAAGCTGCCGGCGCTCCAGGAGCTGTACTGGGTGCAGGAGGAGCCGCGCAACGCGGGAGGCTGGCACTTCATGTTCCCGCGCCTGCACGACCTCGTCTCCGGCCGGTCGCAGCAGCACCCCGTGAAGCTGGGCTACATCGGCCGAGCCGAAGCCGCCAGCCCCGCCACCGGTTTCACCAAGACGCACGACTACGAGCAGCAGCTCATCATCGAAGAAGCCATCCTCCGAGGACCCCAGAATGGCCGTTGAACTGAAAGTCCCGCCGCTCGGCGAATCCATCACCGAAGCCGTCGTCGGCAAGTGGAACAAGAAGCAGGGTGACACGGTCGCCGCGGACGAGCCGCTCGTCGTGCTGGAGACCGACAAGGTCACCATCGACGTGCCGGCTCCCGCCGCAGGCAGCGTCGCGTCCATTGCCTTCAAGGAGGGCGACAAGGTCCGCGTGGGCGACGTCTTGGGCACCATCGAGGCCGGGGCCGGCGCCGCTGCCTCCCCGGCGGCGGCCGCCGCCACGCCCGCGCCCGCCCAGGCCGCGGCCCCGGTGTCGTCCGCTCCGGCCGCCACCGACGCGCGCATCACCCCCACCGCCAAGAAGATGGCGGAGGAGAACCGGGTGGACGTGGGCCAGCTGAAGGGCTCCGGCACCGGTGGCCGCATCGTGAAGGAGGACGTGCTGGGTCAGATGAACCGCCCGGCCACGCCCGCCGCTCCGTCCGCGCCTCCCGCCCCGGCCGCGCCGTCCGGCCCGCGCCCCAACGCCGCGCGCGAGGAGCGCGTGCGCATGACGCCGCTGCGCAAGCGCGTCGCCGAGCGCCTCCTCCAGGCGCAGTCCAACGCCGCCCTGCTCACCACCTTCAACGAGGTGGACATGGGCGAGGTGATGGCGCTGCGCAAGAAGTACAACGACAAGTTCCAGGCGAAGCACGGCGTGAAGCTCGGGTTCATGAGCTTCTTCATCCGCGCGTCGGTGGAGGCCCTCAAGGCGTTCCCGCAGATCAACGCGGAGATCGACGGCGAGGACGTCATCTTCAAGCACTACTACGACATCGGCGTGGCCGTGAGCGGCAGCCGCGGCCTCGTGGTGCCGGTGGTGCGCGACGCGGACAAGCTGTCGCTCGCGGAGCTGGAGAAGACGGTCGGTGACTACGGCGGCCGCGCCCGCAACGACAAGCTCACCCTGGCGGAGCTGCAGGGCGGCACCTTCACCATCACCAACGGCGGCATCTTCGGCTCCATGCTGTCCACGCCCATCCTGAACCCGCCGCAGACGGGCATCCTGGGCATGCACAACATCGTGGAGCGCCCCGTGGCCCGCGACGGCCAGGTGGTCATCCGGCCCATCATGTTCATCGCCCTCACCTACGACCACCGCCTGGTGGACGGCCGCGAGGCGGTGCAGTTCCTCGTGCGCGTGAAGGAGTGCATCGAGGACCCCGAGCGTCTGCTTCTCGACATTTGACTTACCCCCTCGCACATGGTGGTGCGGGGGTTCGAAGACTGGCATTCCCGGAGGGCCGGCTGGACTTCCAGTCGGCCCTTTCACTACAAATAGCCCTGTCTCCCCGGTCGTCGGGCAGAACGGGTGGCCTTCCCCACGGCTGCCCTGCAAACGCAAGGAAGCGCAATGGCAACTGGTACCGTGAAGTGGTTCAACGACGCGAAGGGCTTCGGCTTCATCACCCAGGACGGCGGCGGCGAGGACGTGTTCTGCCACCACACCGCCATCAACATGGATGGGTTCCGCACGCTGGCCGAAGGCCAGAAGGTGGAGTTCGAAGTCACCAAGGGCCCGAAGGGTCTGCAGGCGCAGAACGTCCGCGCGGCGTGAAGTGACGCGTCCTCAGCCATTCCTCACGGACTGGTTGAAGTAAGGAGGCCCGGACCCCGCGGTGGGGGATCCGGGCCTCTGCCTTTCCAGGCGTCGCGTCCGCGCTACTTCAGGTTCTGCTCGAAGTGGGCGATGACCCGCTCGTACTGGCGCTCCGTGACGAGCGGATCCGGGACCATGTGCGTGAGGCCCGACAAGGGCAGCAGCTGGTGCGGCTTCCCGGCGCGGAAGAGCGCGTCCGACAGCTTCAGCGTGTGGAAGAAGTAAACGTTGTCATCCGCGGTGCCGTGCATCAGCAGCAGCGCGCCAATGGGGCTGTCCTTCTTCGCGTACGTCAGCAGGCTGCTGACCTCGTAGGCCTGGGGGGTCTCTTCCGGCAGGCCCAGGTAGCGCTCGGTGTAGTGCGTGTCGTAGTCGCGCCAGTCCACCACCGGGGCGCCCGACACCGCGGCCTTGAAGAAGTCCGGGCGCTTCAGCGCGGCCAGCGCGGCCATGTAACCGCCGAAGCTCCAGCCGGTGATGCCCACGCGCTGCAGGTCCAGCTCCGGCACCTCCTTCGCCAGCGCCTGCACCGCTTCAATCTGATCATCCAGGGTGATGGTGGCGAAGTCGTGCTTCACCACGCGGTTCCAGTCCGCGGTGCGCAGCGGCGTGCCGCGCCCGTCCACCTTGACCACCAGGAAGCCGTGGTCCGCCATCCACTGGCTGAGCAGGTGCGCCGCCATGGACTGGTGCACCACCGTGGTGGTGGGGCCCGCGTAGACCTCCACGATGACCGGCAGCTTCGTGCCGGGCTTGAAGTCGCGCGGCTTCACCAGCGACGTCCAGAACTTCTTCGCGCCCACCTGACGCACCTCGAAGTTCGGCGTGAAGGGCGGCTCCTGCGCCACCTCCGGGAGCTCGCCCAGCTTCGTGCCGTCACCCTTCAGCACCACCGTGCGCGGCATGCTCTTGGGGCCCTGCGTGTTCAACACAACGAGCCCGCCGTGCTTGGAGACGAGCCCCGTCTCCAGGCCCGGACCGCTCCCCGTGGCCACCTTCTCCGGAGCGCCGCCGGCCCTCACGCGCCACATGTGGCTCTCCGTGGGGTTCGGGTCGCCGGTGAAGAACAGCGTCTGGTCCGCCTGCACGAAGCGCGCGAGGTTGCGGAAGCCCGCGTCCGGCTTCACCACGGAGCGCTCCAGCTCTCCGTTGGCCTTGCGCAGCTCCACCTCCGGCCCCCCGTTGCGCTCGGTGTACCAGAGGAAGCCAGAGCCATCCTCCAGCCAGAGGGGGAAGTCCTGGTTCAGCTCCACCCAGGCCGCGTCCTTCTCCGTGAGGAGCACGCGCGTCTTGCCCGTGGCCGGATCCACCGCGAGCAGCTGCTCCTCCGTCTGGAGGCGGTTCTGCACCAGCGCCGTCAGTGGCCCGCCCTTGTCCCACTTCACCGTGGCCAGGTACGGGTACTTCCGCGCGTCCCACTGCGCCCACACCGTCTTGCCACCCGTGACGGGCGTGATGCCCAGCCGCACCTTCGCGTTCGGCTTGCCGGGGCGCGGGTACGGGAAGATCTCGCCGCCCTTCTCCGGGTGCATCACGTCCACGATGGTGAGCTTCTCCACGTCGCCCGTGTCGGACTCCGTGTAGGCGATGGACTTCGCGTCCGGGCTCCACCAGTAGCCGGAGAAGCGGCTCATCTCCTCCTGCGCGACGAACTCCGCCAGCCCGTGCGTCTTCTGCGCCGTGCCGCCCTGCGTGACGCGCTTCTCCTGGTTGGCGGCCAGGTCCACCCGGTACACGTCGTGCTCGCGCACGTACGCCACCTGCTTGCCGTCCGGTGACAGCCGGGGGTCGATGACGCCAGGGCCCGTCTTCACCTCCGTGGACTTCCCCGTGGCTCGGTCCACCACGTAGAGCCGGCCCGACAGCGGCACCAGCAGGCGGGTGCCATCCTCGGACAGGTTGTAGGACGTGAAGCCCCGAGCGCTCACGCGCATGCGCTCGCGGCGGGCCTTCTCCTCGGAGGAGAGCGTCTCTTCGTTGCCCTTGAGCAGGGCCTCCGGGGTGAGCAGCTCCCGCGCCTGTCCGCTGGCCACGTCGAACGCGTAGAGCATCTGCACGTTGGACGTGGGGGACGTGCGCAGGAAGAGGACGGACTGCTCATCCGGGGTGATGCGCAGCCCGACGGGGCGGCCGCTCATGAAGCGGCGCGTCTCGGCGTACTGACGCAGGAAGGTGTCCGGCTGCTTTTGCGAAGGGGCCATGGCGGAGGGTTTGCGCTCCTGGGCAAGGACGGGTGCGCTCACTAGGAGGAGCGCGGCGGTAAGGACCTGACGCATGAGTAGCTGAATCCCCGCGCGGGGCGGGGCTCCTTTCGCGGGAAGGTGCGGGCAAGCCTACACTCCAGCCGCCGCGCGGCCCTCCCAACGTCGGACGCCACGGAGGATTCCCACTCGGAAGCGGACGACGCTCCGCGGCACCCACGCTGTCTGGACGGTGCGCCGAGGCCCGAAGCTCACGAAAGCCCCGGCCCCCCGGCCCCGGTCCACGCCCCGAGGCGCGCTGCCGCCAGGGTCTGGCCCCAGGCGGCAACGGCGGGCATGGCGTCACAGCGCCTGCTACTTCAGGTTCTGCTGGAAGTGCTCGATCACGCGCGCGTACTGACGCTCCGTGACGAGGGGATCCGCCACCATGTGCGTGAGGCCCGCCAGGGGCAGCAGTTGGTGCGGCTTGCCCGCGCGGAAGAGCGCGTCCGACAGCTTCAAGGCGTGGAAGAAGTAGACGTTGTCGTCCGCGGTGCCGTGCATCAGCAGCAGCGCGCCGATGGGGCCTTCCTTCTTCGCGTACGTCAGCAGGTCGCTGACCACGTAGGCCTGGGGGCTCTCTTCCGGCAGGCCCAGGTAACGCTCGGTGGCGTGCGTGTCGTAGTCACGCCAGTCCACCACCAGCGCCCCAGCGACCGCGGCCTTGAAGAAGTCCGGGCGCTTCATCACGGCCAGCGCGGACATGTAACCGCCGAAGCTCCAGCCGGTGATGCCCACGCGCTGCAGGTCCAGCTCCGGCACCTCCTTCGCCAGCGCCTGCACCGCTTCAATCTGATCATCCAACGTGACGGTGGCGAAGTCGTGCTTCACCGCGCGGTTCCATTCGGAGGTGCGCAGCGGCGTCCCGCGCCCGTCCACCCTGACCACGAGAAAGCCCTGATCCGCCATCCACTGGTCCAGCAGGGTCGTGGCCATGGACTGATGCACCATCGTGATGATGGGACCTCCGTAGATGCTCACGATGACGGGCAGCTTCGTGCCGGGCTTGAAGTCGCGCGGCTTCACCAGCGACGTCCAGAACCTCCTCGCGCCCACCTGACGCACCTCGAGGTTCGGCGTGAAGGGCGGCTCCTGCGCCACCTCCGGGAGCTCGCCCAGCTTCGTGCCGTCACCCTTCAGCACCACCGTGCGCGGCATGCTCTTGGGGCCCTGCGTGTTCAACACGATGAGGCCGCCGGTCTTGGAGACGACGCCACTCTCCAGGACCGGACCGGAGGCCCCCGTGGCGACCCGCTCCGGCGCGCCTCCCGCCTTCACGCGCCACAGGTGGCTCTCCGTGGGGTTCGGGTCGCCGGCGAAGAACAGCGTCTGGTCCGCCTGCACGAAGCCCACGGGGTTGCGGAAGCCCGCGCCCGGCTTCACCACGGAGCGCTCCAGCGCTCCGTTGGCCTTGCGCAGCTCCACCTCCGAGGCCCCGTTGCGCTCGGTGTACCAGAGGAAGCCGGAGCCATCCTCCAGCCACAGCGGGAAGGCCTGATGCAGGTTGATCCACGCCGCGTCCGTCTCCGTGAGGAGCACGCGCGTCTTGCCCGTGGCCGGATCCACCGCGAGCAGCTGCTCCTCCGTCTGGAGGCGGTTCTGCACCAGCGCCGTCAGCGGCCCGCCCTTGTCCCACTTCACCGTGGCCAGATACGGATACTTCCGCGCGTCCCACTGCGCCCACACCGTCTTGCCGCCCGTGACGGGCGTGATGCCCAGCCGCACCTTCGCGTTGGCATGACCCGCGCGAGGATAGGGGAAGGACTCCGCGCCCTTCTCCGGGTGCATCACGTCCACGATGGTGAGCTTCTCCACGTCACCCGTGTCCGACTCCGCATAGGCGATGGACTTCGCGTCCGGGCTCCACCAGTAGCCGGAGAAGCGGCCCATCTCCTCCTGCGCGACGAACTCCGCCAGGCCGTGCGTCTTCCGCGCAGTGCCGCCCTGCGTGACGCGCTTCTCCTGGTTGGCGGCCAGGTCCACCCGGTACACGTCGTGCTCGCGCACGTACGCCACCTGCTTGCCGTCCGGTGACAGCCGAGGGTCGATGACTCCCGGCCCCGTCTTCACCTCCTTCGACTTCCCCGTGGCTCGGTCCACCACGTAGAGCCGGCCTGACAGCGGCACCAGCAGGCGGGTGCCATCCTCGGACAGGCTGTAGGACGTGAAGCCCCGAGCGCTCACGCGCATGCGCTCGCGATGGGCCAGCTCCTCGGGGGAGAGCTTCTCCTCACCGCCCTTGAGCAGGGCCTCCGGCGTGAGCAGCTCCCGCGTCTGTCCGCTGGCCACGTCGAACGCGTAGAGCATTCGCACGTTGGACGTGGGGGAGGTGCGCAGGAAGAGGACGGACTGCTCGTCCGGGGTGACGCGCGCGCCCACCGGGCGGCCGTTCATGAAGCGCCCGGTTTCGGCGTATTGGCGCAGGAAGGTGTTCCCGGTCTGAGCCAGGGCCTGGGATGTACCCTCCTGGGCAAGCGCGGGGACCCCCAGGAGGAAGAACGCGGCGGTGAGAATGAAGCGCATTTGTGGTCGAACCCCCGCGAGGCGGGGCTCCTTTCGCGGCAAGATGGTGCACCCCCCAACGCTGCCCCCCGGAGGGGGACTTCCTTCCCCATGACTCTGAAACATGACGACGCCCTGCGACACCTGCGGCTCGCGGGAATCGTGCGGCTCGCGCTGGGCGGAGGCCGTGGCCCGACCGACGCGTACGTGTTCGACCCGCATCGGCTCGCACTGCCCGCGTGGGCTTGCGCCCTGGGCGACGCGGGCCCCCCTGCCCTGCTCGTCACCCTGGACCGGCACCTGGACATCGTGGTGCCTGAACATCCCGCGGACATGCCGGACCGCTCCGCCGGACTGCGCGCGCTGGATGAACACGCGCGGTGGCACCTGGACGTGCGCAACTACGACCACATCGTCGCGGCGATGGAGGCCAACCTCGTGGGCGACGCGCTGATCATCGCGCGCACCCGGCCCCGGGGCGCCTTCGCCGGCGACACGTACGTGGACACGCGCGGCCGGTCCCACCGGCTGGTGACGGTCACGACGGTGGACCGCGCGGCGGAGGCGTACCTGCGCCCCGGCCCCACGGACGCGGTGCGCGACGTGCTGGAGGCCTCGCCGGCCGTGCTGCTGGACGTGGACCTGGACTGCTTCACCAGCCTGAGCGACGCGGACCCCACCACCGTGCTGCCCTGGCCCAAGTCCGTCATCCGCGAGTTCCTCCTGCCGCTCGACTCGGAGCCCTTCTGGGACGCGGTGCTGGGCAAGGCCGTGGCGCTCACGCTGGCGCGCGAGCCGCACCACTGCGGCGGGTTGCTCGCGTCCGGGGAGCTGTTCCGCGACGTGGCGGACGTGCTCTTCCGCGAGCTGCTGCGCGTCGAACCGCCCTGAGCCTCAGGGCGAGTCGAGGAAGGTCGGGCGGTAGTCCGTCACCTGCCCGCTGCTGAGGGAGAAGCGGCTGCCCACGGGCGGCCGGTCGCCGTTGAGCACGTAGCCGAAGTCGATGCGGAACGGGAACACGTTGAACTGGGGGAACAGCAGCCGCAGGCCCACGCCCACGGTGCTCACCATCTCCGGCCGCCGGTTGAAGGCACTGCCCGAGTCGAAGAAGAACACCCCGCCCAGGTGCACCGTGCGCACGACGAGCGGCGCGGTGCGGTACTCCAGGTTCACCAGCAACAGCCGCTTGCCCGAGTACGCATCCACCGCCGCGCCGCGCAGGCCGTTGCTGCCGCCCAGCAGGCTCACGCGTTCGGACAGGTCGTCGATGTTCACGTCCAACAGGCCGCGCGCCACGAAGCGCCCACCGAGCACGCGCGGCGACACCTGCACCAGCTCCGCGGCCCAGCGGCGGTTGGTCCACCCTTCCCGCACCCCGGGCTGCTGGGCGCTGAACTGCCGGCGGATGGACGCCGCCGCGGACGCGGTGGTGAGCGCGTCGCCCCAGTGCACGCGGTAGCGCGCGGACAGGCCGCTCTCGGCGAAGTGCGCCGCGGACGGGAACACCGGAGGCGCGTAGCGCAGCGTGGCCACCACCGAGTGCCCCAGCTGGTAGTCCTCCGACAGCGTGTACGAGTCCACGTTGCGGAGCACGTCGTACCGGGCCTTGAAGGCGCTCAGGGACAGGTTCACGTACCCCGCGTCCTCCGCGCGCGGCAGGTAGTTGCGGCGGAACCAGTCCACCTGCGCGTCGGAGAGCTGCGAGGCCACCGGCGCGGCGTAGGCATAGTGATAGGCCCCCGCGCCCAGGCCCACGTTCCACTTGTCGCGGGTGCCGTAGGAGCGCGTATACGTGGCGCCCGCCGCCACTTCGCGCGTGTTGTAGACGTATGGCACGGGCGCGCCATCCGGGAACGGGAGCTGCCAGATGTCCGCGCCCCGGAACTGGCGCGCCGTCTCCACGTTCCACGCCACGGACGTGCTCAGGCTCCACGGCGTGGAGAGCGAATACAGCGGGCGGCTCACGATGAGGCTCCCGCGCGAGCCCTCCGCGCGGCCCGTCTCCCGGTTGATGAGCAGGGCGGCGGACTCCGACAGCGACCAGCGGCTGCCGAGCACGCGCTTGTCCGTGTAGCTCTGGCCGAGGCTGAAGGTGTCCAGGCGCATGATGAAGTCCAGCGCCACCTTCTTGCCCCGCCCCAGGAAGTTCTGCTCCGTGCCCTGCAAGCGCAGGTAGAGGAGCAGCGAGCCGACGGCGGAGAACTCGTTGTTGAGCCGCAGCGACCACAGGTCCTTGGTCACCAGCAGCAGCGCGACCTTGCCGGGCTCACGGCCCTTCACCGGCACCGCGCGCACCACGGAGAACAGCCCCAGCTTGCGCAGGTTGCGCACCGACTCCGCGACCACCGCCTCCGAGTACGGCTGCCCCGGAGCAATCAGCACCTCCTGGCGGACGACCTCGTCACGGGTGCGGACGTGGAAGATGTTGAGCAGCGAGGGGTACGGGTCCATCGGCGCGACGACCTCCTCCGCGGCGACGAGCACCTCCTCCAGCACCTTGCCCTCGGGGGCGGGCTCCACCTGGCGCTCCACCTCCCCCAGCCCCCAGGCGATGAGCGCGTCCTCGTAGTTCGCGCGCGCGTCCGCAGTGGGGAGCGCCGGAGCATCCGTGCCCTCCGGCCCCACGGGCGCGGACTCCGCGCGCGGCGGCGCGGGCACCTCCGTGTTGGACACGCCCGACGGTTCGAAGTCCGGCGCGCGCACGGGCGCGTCCGGCGGCTCGGCGTCGCTCGGCCTGCCGGCGCCTTCCTGCTCCACGGGCGGCGTCTGCCGCGCCTCCTGTCCGGACGGCGCGCCCGTCGCGGCGAGCACGGTGAACAGCAAGACGGTCAGGGGGAGCGGCACGCACGCATCCTGTCACGCGCCGCGCTTGCCGCCAGCCTCCCCTCACTCCAGCGCGGTGCGCAGATCTCCAGGCCGGGCCATGGGCAGCTTCTCCCCCTTCGCGATGGCCGCCACGATGCGGGCCAGCTGATCCACCCCGTCCGTCAGCGCCGCCGGTCCCGGCTGGAGGATGTACGTGCTCCGCACTTCATAGAGCTGGTCGTCCACCACCGCGCGCACGCCCGCCCATCCAGGCCGGGAGATGATCTTCTCGCGCTTCGCCTTGCGCCCGCACCAGCTGGCGATGACCCCCTCCGGGTCGCGCTTCGCCACCTCCGCCGGGTCGAAGATGCGGCCCTTCGCCCCCTGCGACGCGCGCGACTCCTGGCACACGTCCTGGCCCCCCACCACCTCCACCAGCTCCGAACACCAGCGGATGCCGGAGATGAGCGGCTCGTGCCACTCCTCGAAGAAGATGCGCGGCCGCTTCGGCAGCGACTCGGCCGCGTCCGAGTGACGCTCCAGGTTCTTCTCCAAGTCCACCGCCAGCGCCTCGGCCGCCTCCGCGCGCCCCACCAGCGCCCCCGTCAGCCGCACCGTCTGCAAGATCTCCGCGAGCGAGCGCTGGTTGAACAGGTACACGGGCACCCCGCGCTTGCACAGCTCCCGCCCGATGTCCGCCTGCAGGTCGGAGAAGCCCAGCACCAGGTCCGGCTTCAGCTCCAAGATCCGCTCGAAGTTCGCGTCCAGGAACGAGCTGACCCGCGGCTTCTTGCGCGCCTCCGGAGGCCGCACCGTGAACCCCGACACCCCCACGACCAGGTCCCCCGCGCCAATGCGGTAGAGCACCTCCGTCGTCTCCTCCGTCATGCACACCACCCGCCGCGGATACCGCGGCGCGGACGACAACAGCGCGGACAGCTGGGCGTTCATGCCCGGCACCCTAACGCGCCCGCGCCCCCTCCACCTGGGATGACGCGACGCACCAGCCGCGGTCGACTGTGCGGCAGCGGACGGTGATTTTCGCGATTTCCAAACCGCCCGGGGCAAGGATCAGCACGGGAAGTGCGGGAGGGCGGGCGTGAAGCGCGGGCCGGAAACTCGGCCGCGGCGCGCGGCGATGATAGCGGCACGTCTCTTGGGCGGTTTTCAAAGGCGGTGCTAGCATCCGACGCGTTCGAACCGACGTAGGCGGTCCTTCTCTTGGCCTGGGGGAACACATGATCGAAAGCGACGCCCCCCGCAAGGGCGCGCCCACCGACGTGGCGGATCCCCTGCTCGGGCGGATCCTCAACGAGCGCTTCCGCATCCTGGAGACGCTGGGTGCCGGAGGCATGGGCCGCGTCTACAAGGCCATGCAGGCCCCGCTGGACCGGCTGGTGGCCCTCAAGGTCCTCAACCCCCAGTACAGCGGCGAGGGCAAGGACCCCGGCTTCCAGAAGCGCTTCTTCCTGGAGGCCAGCGTCACCGCGAAGCTGCGCCACCCGAACACCGTCACCGTCATCGACTACGGCAAGACGGAAGACGGCATCTATTACATCGCCATGGAGTACCTGGAGGGGCTGACGCTGTCGCAGCTGCTCACCCAGGAAGGCCCGCTGCCGTGGGAGCGCGCGCTCGCCATCGCGCAGCAGGTGGCCCGCTCGCTGCGCGAGGCGCACAAGGTCGGCCTCATCCACCGCGACCTCAAGCCCGCGAACGTGATGGTCCTCAACCAGGAGACGGACCACGACGTGGTCAAGGTCCTGGACTTCGGTCTGGTGAAGTCCTTCCTGGGGGACGCCTCCATGAAGGAGGACACCACCCTCACGCAGGCGGGCGTCATCCTCGGGTCGCCGCAGTACATGGCGCCCGAGCAGGCGCGCAACATCGCCGACCCGCGCAGCGACGTGTACAGCCTGGGCGTGGTGCTCTATCAGACCCTGATGGGCCGGCCGCCCTTCCAGGCGGCGCAGAGCATCGACGTCATCGTCAAGCACATCAACGACCCGCCGCCTCCCTTCCACACCGTGTGGCCGGACCACAACGTCCCCGCGGAGGTGGAGGCGCTGGTGATGAAGTGCCTGGCCAAGCGCCCCGTGGACCGCTACGCGTCCATGGACGCGGTGCTCCAGGGCATGCGCGCCGCCGCCTCCGCGTCCGGCGTCAGCGGCGTCTTCGCCACGCGCACCGGACTCAACGCGGTGGGCTCCGGCCCGCACAGCGGCGTCCACACGGGTCCCCACGCGCTGGGCTCCGGTCCCACCACCGGCCCCAACACCATGGCGCTGGACATCTCCGTGGACGAGGCCGGCGCCGCGCCCGCGAAGAAGTCCGCCAAGGGGCTGGGCATCGCCCTGTTCGGAGGCGCGCTGCTGGTGGGCCTGGCCACGGCGGGCATCTTCGTGCTGCGCTCGCCCCAGCAGGTCCCGGTGGAGCCCCCCCGGCCCGTGACCCGCGCGCCCGTCGCGGAAGCGCCCGTGGCCCACGACCCCGTCGCCGTGGCCGAGCCCGCCCCGCCGCGCCCCGCGGCCACGCCCCGCCCCGTGCGCTTCAGCGTGGACAGCGATCCCCAGGGGGCCGAAGTCACCGTCGACGGGACGGTGCGCGGCCATACCCCCATGGTGATCAACCACACGCCGGACGGCCCGGGCCTCGCCTCCGTGGAGGTCACGTTCGCGCTGGACGGCTACCAGACCGTCAGCAAGACCTACGCGGGTGAGCCGGGCAGCACCGTCCCCGTTTCCATCAAGTTGCCGCGCATCAAGAAGCAGGGACCGAAGCCCAAGGCTCCAGGTTCCGCGTACAAGGACGATCCGTACCAGTGAATCTCCCGACAGCCTTACGACGTGGGACGCTCCTCGCGTTCTGTCTGTGCGCGACCGAGGCCCTGGCGGACGCGCGCCTCGAAGCGCGCCGCCACTTCCGCAACGGCATGAACCTCATCGACCAGAAGCAGTTCGATGAGGGCATCGCCGAGTTGGAAGAGGCCTACAACATCAAGCCGCACCCCAGCGTCCTCTACAACATCGCCCGGGCGTACCAGGACGCGGGCCGGCTCGACGAAGCGCTGGACGCCTACAAGCGCTACCTCGCCTCCAACCCGCCGGACGCCGCCAATGTGCAGGCCCAGGTGACGCGGCTGGAGGCCACGCGCCAGGCGGCGCAGGCCGAGGCCCCCGCGCCCGGCGCCCCACCCAACACGACGGGTTCGGGCTCCAGCCTGCCCATGCCCCCGCCCCCTCCCACGAGCATCCAGGCCCAGCAGCAGCTGGCCGCGCTCATGGAGCGGCTGGAGAAGGCCGTCAACCGCGCGGAGTCGCTGGCGGCCCAGCCCGCGCCGGCGCAGGCCACGCCCACCCCGGGCCCCACCCCCACCGCGAGCGGCGGCGCCGAGTCCGGCGACATCTCCGGCGACCAGGGCCTGGTGCCCTACGAGGAGCGCGTGGTGACGGCGAGCCGCCGCGCCCAGTCCTCGCTCGAGGCGCCCAACGCCACCACCGTCATCACCGCGGAGGACATCCGCCTGTCCGGCGCCACCACGCTGCCGGAGCTGCTGCGGCGCGTGCCCGGCGCGGACGTGATGGCCATGGGCGTGGGCAGCGCCAACGTCAGCCTGCGCGGCTTCAACCAGCGCCTGGCCAACAAGGTGCTGGTGCTGGTGGACGGCCGCACGGAGTACCAGGACTTCCTCGGCCTCACGCTGTGGGCGGGCCTGCCCATCGGCCTGGAGGAGATCGACCGCATCGAGGTCATCCGCGGCCCGGGCAGCGCGCTGTACGGCGCCAACGCGATGTTGGGCGTCATCAACATCATCACCCAGGCCCCCGGCACCGGCCGGCGCGCGCGCTTCGGCGCGATGGCGGGCGGTGGCAACACCGTCCAGGGCTCCTTCGTCAGCCACGGCCAGAACGGGGCGCTGCGCTATCGCGCGTCCGCCGCCTACCGCCAGGAGGACAAGTGGAGCCGTGACTACGCGAGCGGCCGCTCGGACTTCGACATCACGGGGCCCGCCCCGGACCTGGGCCAGCGGGGCGCCCGCGCCAACCTGTCCACCATCTATTCATTCGAGGAGGGGCGCGCGATCGGCCTGTCCGGCGGCGTGCACCGCTACCTCACGGAGATCTACCCGCTGGGCCTCCTGCGCAACTACTACATCGACGGCCTGGGCGCGTACGCCAAGGCCGACGTGGAGCTGGGCGCGGTGAAGCTCAAGGCGTTCTGGAACCACCTGTCCGGTGACGCGGGGCCGCAGTACGAGGCCATTGGCCAGCGCTCGCTCAACACCAGCGTCGCCTCCAACGTCTTCAACGCGGAGGCGCTGTACGCCCGCGGCTTCGAGCTGGCCGGCGAGCACCAGGTGAACATCGGCGTGGAGGGCCGCCTGAAGCGCGTGGCCTTCACCTACCTGGACGGCCTGCGCGAGGAGTACCACGCGGCGGCCTTCGTGCAGGACGAGTGGCGCATCGTGCAGCCCCTGCGCCTGGTGGTCAGCTACCGCGTGGACCGCCACCCGCTGCTCGACAAGGGCAAGCCGGGCCTCGCGCAGTCGCCGCGCCTGTCCGCCGTGTTCCAGCCCATTGAAGGGCACGCCTTCCGCGCGTCCGTGGCCACCGCCTTCCGCGAGCCCACGTTCCTGGAGAGCTACACGCGGCTGCCCGTGCCCGTGCCGGGCGTCAACGGCGTGAGCCTGCTCACCACCGGCAACCGCGAGCTGCGGCCGGAGCGCCTCAACGCGCTGGAGCTGGGCTGGCGCGGTGAGTCGCCCCGGCTGGGCCTGGACTGGGACGTGGCCCTCTACCAGAACACGGTGAAGGACCTCATCGCCCTGTCCTCCGTGCAGCCGCTGCACGCGGGGGACGCCTATGACAGCGGCACCGGCAGCTACCTGCTGGGTCGCTCGCTGTTCACCAACGAGAACGCCATCTACACCGCGCGCGGCGTCGAGGTGGGCCTCAACGTGTCCCCCATCGACGGCCTGGGCGTGAAGGCGAGCGCCGCGTACCAGAGCGTCACCTCCGACCTGCCGGAAGAGGGCCAGTGCGGCCCGTGCAGCCAGGCGCCGGGCTTCCGGCTGTTCGGCGGCGTCACCTACCGCACGCGCACGGACCTGGAGTTCGGCATCGACGCGGCCTTCACGTCCTCCACCACCTGGATTGAACGCGAGCCCGCCGCGACCGACCCGACGCGCGTGGAGCTGCAGGCCAACAACCTCCCCGCGTACACCGTCGTCAACGCCCGGGTGGGCTACCAGGTGGTGAAGGACTTCGTCTCCGTGGCGCTGCAGGGCAGCCAGCTCGGCGGCAACCACTCGGAGCACCCCTTCGGCAACCGCATCGAGCGGCGCGTGTTCGCCAACCTCACGGTGACCCCATGAAGCGCGCCCTTCCCTGTTTCGCCGTCGCGCTCGCGTCGCTGCTGGTCTCGGGCTGCGAGGGCCCGGACGTGGTGCCCACCGCGGACGGCCGCCAGAACACGCGCGCCGCGCGCATCGAGGGCAGCCTCGTCGTGCAGTCGCGCGCCCGCGGCAACGCCATCGTGTTCATCTACGACGCGACCCACCCGCCCCCGCCGCAGGGCTCCGGCCGCCCGAAGGCCTTCACCGTCGTCCCCGCGGGAGAGCTGTTCGGCGCGTCGCTGGGTGACAACTCCACGGGTCCGTTCACCGCGCCCTTCGCGCTGAGCCTCGTGCAGCCGGGCCGCTACCTGCTGCGCGGCTTCATCGACGCGGACACCTGCCGCAACGTGCCGCAGCCGTGCCACGTGCCGGACTTCAACCCCTTCTACGGCGTCACGGCCGAACCCAACGCGGGCGACGTGGGCGGTGGCAGCGTGGACCCCACCACCGGCGCCACGCGCATCCTGGAGGTCACGACGGACGCGGACGGCTGGCCCCAGCCGCTCACCGGCGTCTCCGTGTCCTTCTCCGACACCGCCACCGTGCCCTTCGACCGGCCCGCATTCCAGGTCGCGGAGCCGCGCGAGTTCGACACCGCGACCACCCCCACCAAGCTGCTCACGCTCTCGCCCCAGCCGCTCACCGGCGCGGTGGACCAGCGGCCTCCAGGCTTCTGGGTGCAGCTCACGGGCACCAGCCGCGACGGCGTGCCGGAGTTCTGGCCGCGCGTCATCGTGCGCAAGCTGGCGGAGGGCGTGACGGGCATCGTCGACGAGAACGACCTGAACCGCGACGGCGTGGTGGACGCGGAGGGCGTGGACTACGCGCGCCTCAGCGGCGGCAAGGACGGCAAGCCGGACGCGGTGGTGCTGGCGGCGGGACTGGTGCCCGGTCCCCTGCTCGACGCCCTGCTGGACGGACAAGGGGCTCCCCGCCCGCAGCCCGTCTTCGTCCCGCAGCTCCAGGTGGCCATCCGCGCGCAGGCGCTGGACGCGCGCGATCCCGCCGCGCCCGCGCCCCTGGCGGCCGTGCCCCCGGGTCGCTACAGCGTCACCCTCCTGCAGTCCACGGGTCAGACCTGGCGGGTCCCGAATGAACTGGACCCCGCGCTCGCTGGGCCCGCAGGGCTGTCCGGCGTGCAGTCCCAATCATTCGTGCTGGAGGTTCGTTGAGGCCTTCACGGCCCTCCTGAATTCGCGGCGGGGAGTTCTGGGTTGCTTTGACTTCGCAGGGCCCATCCGCGACCATGGGGAGGTGCTGCCGGAGGCTTCCGCCTCCCCGAGGTCCTGATTCCGATGAAGTCCGGCCCCCTCTCCGCCCCCGAAACCGCGCCCTCCCGTCCCACGGGGAGCACGCCTCCGGTCCGACCGGCCGGCGGGGCCGGTCCGCAGCGCGTGCTGCTGGTGGACGACAGCCGCTCCATCCGGACGCTGCTGAAAATCTACCTCATGGCCCGCAGCTTCGAGTTCCTGGAGGCCGAGTCCGCCGAGGAGGGCCTCAAGGTCGCCGAGGTGGAGCAGGTGGACCTCATCCTCACCGACTTCCACATGGACGGGATGAACGGCGCGGACTTCGCCGGGCAGATCCGCGCCAGCAGCAACGTCAGGCTGTCCAAGGTCCCCATCCTGATGATGACGGGCGACCCGAACGTGGCGGAGGTGCGCGCCCTGGGCCAGAAGGCCGGCATCAGCGCCTTCGTGCGCAAGCCCGTCAGCTGCGCCCAGCTGATGACGCTGGTGGACACCATCCTCCCGCTGCCCCGCGTCGCCAAGTAGCCCTCACGCGGGGCGCTGCTGCGCGAGCGCCGCCCGCCGCTTGCGCACGGCCTCCCCCACGCGCACGGCCAGCAGCAACGTCAGCACGGCGCCGTAGAGCACCGGCTCCGTGACGTCCTTCTTCACCCGCCACACGAAGTGCACCACGCCCAGCACCGCGGCCACGTAGGCCAGCCGGTGCAGGCGCTGCCACGCCGGGAAGCCCAGCCTGCGCACCCACTGGTTCGTGGAGGTGACGGCCAGCGGCACCAGCAGCAGCAGCGCGGTGAAGCCCACGGTGATGAAGGGCCGGGTGAGGACGTCCTCCAGCATGGCGCGCACATCCAGGCCCTGATCCAGCACGGAGTAGGTGAGGAAGTGAGCCGCCGCGTAGGTGAACGCCAGGAGGCCCAGGGTGCGGCGGATGCGCGCGGGCCACGTCCAGCCGGTGACGAGCCGCGCCGGCGTGCACGCCAGCGACGCCAGCAGCACCACCAGCGCGAAGAGGCCCGTCTGGTTGAGGGCGAACTCGATGCCGTTGGCCCCCAGCTGCCCCTGCGCCCCCTGCACCGCGAGGAGCAGCAGCGGGGAGAGGCCTCCGACGGCGACCGCGGGGTTGAGCCAGGAGAGCTTGGAAGAGGCCATCGGTCAGAAGTCCCGCTTCAGGTCCATGCCGCGATAGAGGTCGGCCACCTGCTCCGCGTAGCCGTTGAAGGGGAGCGTGGGCCGGCGGGAAGTCTCGCCGATGCGCCGCTCGGACGCCTGGCTCCAGCGCGGGTGGTCCACCGCCGGGTTGACGTTGGCGTAGAAGCCGTACTCGCGCGGGTTCGCCAGGTTCCACGTCGTGGGCGGCTGCTCGCGCGTGAGCGTGATGCGGACAATCGACTTGATGCCCTTGAAGCCATACTTCCACGGCACCACCAGCCGCAGCGGCGCGCCGTTCTGCGCGGGCAGCTGCTTGCCGTAGAGGCCGGTGGCCAGCAGCGTCAGCGGGTGCAGCGCCTCATCCAGCCGCAGCCCTTCGACGTAGGGCCAGTCCAGCACCGGGCTCTTCTGGCCGGGCATCTGCTCCGGGTCATCCAGCGTGGTGAAGGCCACGTACTTCGCGAACGACGTGGGCTGCACGCGCTCCAGCAGCTTGCCCAGGGGCAGCCCCAGCCACGGAATCACCATGGACCAGGCCTCCACGCAGCGCATCCGGTAGACGCGCTCCTCCAGCGGGAAGGCGGAGATGAGCTGATCCACGTCCACCGTCCACGGCGTGTGCACCTCGCCGTCGATGACGACGGTCCACGGCCGCGTCTTCAGCGCGTGCGCGCGGCGGGCCGGGTCGTTCTTGTCCAGGCCGAACTCGTAGAAGTTGTTGTAGGTGGTGACGTCCTCGTAGGGCGTGCGCAGCTCGTCGGTGTCGAAGACGCCCTGGGCCGGCGCCACCGGCTGCGCCACCGTGCCGGCGTCCGGCACGAAGCCATCCATGGGCCGGGTGCGCTTCATCCCCAGCAGGTACAGCCCTCCTCCCACCACCGCGGCGGTGCCCGCGAACAGCCCCGCGTTCTTGATGAACTCGCGGCGGCGCAGGTAGAGGTGCTCCGGCGTCACTTCGGAGCCGGGGGGCTCGGGAGGGAGCTTGTCGCGCATGGCTCCCTCTATAACGTCCCAGCCCCCATTCCGGTTACCGCCGGGCGTCCTTCGCCCGCCACAGCCGCCACCAGGGCGTCCCAGGGGACGCGTGGTGCTCCCAGTGGTAGCCGAAGAAGAAGCATGACAGCAGGGCCCACGGGTGGTTGCGCGACAGGCTGCGCGCGTGGTGTGGCGCCATCCGGGGCGTGTCCGGGCGCCGGTGCGGCTGGTACGTGCCGAAGTAGAAGAGCTGCACGGTGGCCAGCAGCGACGGCAGCACCCAGAAGGCCAGGATGCGCGCCTGGGGCACCCCCAGCCAGAGCAGCGCGTTGAACTTCAGCGCCATCACCATGAGCTGCGGCCACGTCGTGTAGCGCACCATGAACGTGCCGAACCATGGCCAGAAGGCCTGGGTGCGGGTGGAGAAGTCCGGGTCGTGCTCGCCGGTGGGGTCCTCATGGTGCGCGCGGTGGTTCACCCCCAGCCGCCGGTAGGACAGGCCCGCGAAGAGGAAGCAGGCCACCCGGCCCACCGCCGCGTTCACCCGGCGGTCCCGGGACACGGTGCCATGCATGGCGTCATGGCCGGTGATGAAGAGGCCGGTGGACAGCCACATCTGGAGCACGACGTGCAGCCAGGGGAGCGGTGAGGCCCACGGCAGCGCGGGCCCCGCCAGCAGCCACGCCAGGTGTCCGCCCCACGCGCCCAGCACCGCCAGCGCGAGCACGACACCCCACGGGTCGGGTGACGCGGGATGAGGGGTGGGCTCGGGCACCATGGCCTCCTGACTGGCCATGCCCCGCCCCGCGCGCACGGAAAAAGTCGCGCGGTGGGACGGGGAATGGCGGCGGACGCTACTTCGTCCCCGACGCCGGGGCGCCGAAGTCCTTCACCACCGCGTCGGCCGTGACGTAGCGCGGCTCGATGTCCACCGGCACGTTCTTCAGCCGCTCCAGCACCTTCTGCACGGAGGGCCGCACCACGCCCTGCTTCGCGAGCAGCGCCTCCGCGGCCGCGCGGTCGCCCTGGGCCTGGAGGGCCATGAGCTGGTTCGTCAGCGACGTGACGGACGCCTGGATCTTGTCCGGCACCACTTCAAAGGTGCCGTCCGCGTTCACCTTCACCGCGCCGGTGTCCAGGAAGTGGTTGAGCTGCAGCGCGATGCCCTTGCCGTGCGCCTCGTCGATGCCGAAGCGGATGGAGCGGAACGCGGACGCGAGGAACGTCGTGTACATGGTCCGCTGCAGCTCCTTGTCCAGCGTGCCCTTGTCCACCAGCCGCTGGAGCGCCCACAGGCCGGAGATGTCCGCCTTGGCCTCCTCGATGGCGCTGGAGGACGCCTGGAGCGCCTGCCGCACCGTGGTCTGCTTCCCGGCCACGGTGACGTTGTGGGGCCCCAGGCCGTGCATCAGCTCGTGCATCAGGATGTGCGTGAAGAAGGCGTCGAAGGACACGTCCTTGCGGTCCTTCGCGGGCAGCGCCACCTTCGCGATGGGCAGCAGCACGCGCTGGAACTTGGCCTCCTGCACGTTCTTGAGCATCACGCGCTTGGTGCCCTTCTCCGCCGCCACGCGCTCGTCGTTGGGCAGGTTGAAGGCCGCCGTCTGCACGCCCCGGTTGCCGTCGCCGGAGGAGTAGATGCTGTTGATGACGCGGATGGGGGCCAGCGCGCCCAGCTTCGGGTTGCGCAGCGCGGGCTCGATGGGGAGGTTGTTCTCCAGCTCCTGGAGCTCCGCGCTGAACTTCGCCAGCTTCTGGGTCTCCGCGTCGTCGCGCAGGCCGATGAACGCCTCGAACGCGGCCTTGTAGTTGAACCAGCCGTCCTCGTAGACCTCATAGGGGCCCACGGTGGGCTCCACGCTCGCGTCCAGCTCCATCCACGCGACCTCGCTCGCGTAGTAGTCGTTGGACAGGAACGCCTCCGCGCGCTTCTCCAGGAAGGCCTTGAGCGTGGGCTGCTGGGTGAGCGCCGCCGCCTCACGCAACAGCTGCGCGGCCATGGCCAGCTCGCCCTGGTACTCCACGCTGTAGGGCACGGTCACGAACTTGCCGTCCGGCGCCTTGCGCAGCGTGGTGAAGAAGCCCGTGGCCGCGTGCTGCTGCGCCTCCGGCAGGCTCTTCACCCACGCCTCCACCTCCGCCTTGGTGGCGCCCGCGGGATAGAAGTTGCCCTCGTCCGGCTTCGGCGGCACGCCGGGCAGGAACGGCTTCGCCTCGTCCAGGCGCGACCAGGGGCCCTTGTTGAGCAGGAACGCGTGCAGCCGCTCCTTGCCCAGGGGCGTCGTGTCCTTCACCAGGTCCAGCAGCAGCGCCTCGTTGCCCGCCCAGGCCTGGCGCAGGAAGAGGGGGTCCATCAACTTCGCGGCCTGGATGACCTTGGCCAGGGCGCGCTTCTCCGCGTCCGGCAGCTTCGAGACGTCCACCTTGAGGTCCACCGGGGCGAAGCGCGCGGTCATCCGCTTCAGCGTCGGGGCATCGGGCAGGCGGGCGGGCGCTTCCGCGGCGGGGGCGGTGCCCGACAGGAGCATCGCGCCGAGCAGGGGCAGGAGGGTTCGGGACTTGGGCATGCCCCTTCCCTACCCCAACCCGCCCCCGCCTCCCAGCGGAAGGGTGGGACATGGATTCCCTCTTCTCGACAAGCCGGCGGGCATGGTTATGGGGAAGGCATTGGCGCGTGTCGTCAGCGCCCGGAGGCCTTCATGTCCGCAGAGACCCACCCCCAGAGGGAAACCCACTCATTCCAGGCGGAGATCCAGCAGCTGCTGAGCCTGGTCATCAACTCGCTCTACAGCCACCAGGAGATCTTCCTGCGCGAGCTGGTGTCCAACGCGTCCGACGCGCTGGACAAGCTGCGCTTCCGCGCCATCACGGAGCCGGACCTCCTCAAGGACGAGCCCACGCTGGAGCTGCGCATCGTCCCGGACGCCGACAAGGGGACCCTCACCCTGGAGGACACCGGCATCGGCATGACGCACGACGAGCTGGTGAAGAACCTGGGCACCATCGCGCACTCCGGTTCGCGCGAGTTCCTCCAGGCGCTGGCGCAGAAGGGCCAGAAGGACATGCAGCTCATCGGCCAGTTCGGCGTGGGCTTCTACAGCGCGTACCTGGTGGCGGACCGCGTGGAGGTGGTGAGCCGCGCCGCGGGGGAGACGTCCGCGTGGAAGTGGGCGTCGGAGGCGCACGGCACGTTCACGGTGGAGCCCGCGGAGAAGGCCACGCGCGGCACGGCCATCACGCTGCACCTGAAGCCGGACCAGAAGGAGTTCCTGGACGAGTGGAAGCTGCGCCAGCTCATCACCCAGTACTCGGACTACGTGGGCCACCCCATCAAGCTCCAGGTGACCAAGCACGTGGGCAGCGGGGACACCCAGGCCACGGAAGCGGCGCTGGAGGTGGTGAACAAGGCGAGCGCCCTCTGGCAGCGTCCGAAGAGCGACATCACGGACGAGCAGTACCAGGAGTTCTACAAGCACCTGACGCACGACTTCGACCAGCCGCTGGCGTGGACGCACTTCAAGGCGGACGGCACGCAGCAGTTCACCGGCCTGCTCTTCGTGCCCAAGCACCCGCCGTTCGACTTGAACTCGCAGCAGCAGCGCGGCGTGCGGCTGTTCGTCAAGCGCGTGTTCATCATGGACCGCTGCGAGGACCTGGTGCCGCAGTGGCTGCGCTTCGTGCGCGGCGTCATCGACTCGGACGACCTGCCGCTCAACGTGTCGCGTGAGATGTTGCAGGACTCCGCGGTGGTGCGCGCCATCCGCAAGCACGTGGTGAAGAAGTCGCTGGACCTCCTGGAGAAGCTGGCCAAGGACAAGCCGGACGACTACCGCGCGTTCTGGGAGTCCTTCGGCACGGTGGTGAAGGAAGGCCTGACGCTGGAGACGGAGTACCGCGAGAAGCTGGGCGCGCTGGTGCGCTACGAGTCCTCCCGCGAGGAGGGGCTGACGTCCCTGGCGGACTACGTGGGCCGCATGAAGGAGGGCCAGGAGGCCATCTATTACGTCTACGGCGAGAGCCGGAAGGCGGTGGCGGACAGCCCGCACCTGGAGGCGCTGAAGCAGCGCGGCTACGAGGTGCTCTTCATGACGGACCCGGTGGACGAGTGGGCCGCGCAGGGCCTGCGCGACTTCCAGGGCAAGCCGCTGGTGTCCGCGCTCAACGCGGACCTGAAGCTCCAGTCCACGGACGAGGAGAAGAAGGCGAAGGAGCAGCAGTCCGAAGGGCTCAAGGGCCTGACGGAGAAGATGAAGGACGTGCTGAAGGAGGACGTGCGCGAGGTGCGCGTGTCCGACCGCCTCACGGATTCGCCGGTGTGCCTCGTGGTGTCGGAGGGCGGGACGCCGGCGTACCTGGAGCGCCTGCTCAAGGAGCGCGGCAAGGGGATGCCGCGCGTCAAGCGCATCCTGGAGGTCAATCCCAAGCACCCGGTCATCGAGCACCTGCGCGGCCTCATCGCCCGCGACCCGTCCACGCCGCAGGTGGGGGAGTGGATCGAGCTGCTCCACGACCAGGCGCTGCTCACCGAGGGCAGCCCGCTGAGCGACCCGAACCGCTTCGCCCGGCGGATGACGGCGCTGCTCACGCAGGTGGCCACGAGCGCGGGGCCCGGCGCACCGAGCGCGGCCCAGGTGCCGCCGCCCGCCGCCAGCGCTCCGGCGGAGACGTCGCCGTCCACCTGAGCCTTGGGGGCGGGGCCCCCGCCCCCTGAGGACGGAGCGCACGGGCGTGCGCGGGTCGGAAGGCCCGCCACGCTCCCGGGTACGGCGCCTCGAGCCCTACCCCTTCGAAGCCTGCGCGGCCGTCAGGTCGGCGAGCAGCGCTTCACCGGTCCACGCCCGGCGGTCGCCGCGCTCCGCCTCGCGGATGAGCGCCACGAGGCGGGCGTTCACCGGCGCGGACAGGCCCTGCGTCCGGGCGAGCTGGACGACCTCGCCGTTGAGGAAGTCCACCTCCGTCTTGCGGCCCGCGTGCAGGTCGTCCCACATGGACGAGCGCGCCTTGGGGTCGATGGCGAGCATCTTCTTCGCGAGCACGGAGAACACCGCGTCCGGCAGCTTCAGCAGGGCCGGAACCCAGTGCGTCGGCAGCGGCGTCAGCTTCGCGGGCCTCACCCCGGCCCGGTCCAGCACCGCCAGCGCCTCTGCCTGCGCGAGCGCCAGACACCGCCGCCAGGCGCGCTGGGACAGCTCCTGCTTCAACGGCAGGTCCGCCAGCGCGTTGAGCGCGTTGTTGAGGTTGAACAGCAGCTTCGCCCACTGGACCGCGAGGATGTCCGCGTGCTGCTTCAACGGGAGCCCCGCCCGGGCGAAGTCCTCCAGGAAGGGCGCGAGCGCCGCGTGCCGGGCCACCTCCAGGGTGCCCTCCGAGCCCGCGTGAAAGCCGCCCCTCCCCTGCGCCGCGACGTTGAAGGGCACCATGCCGGTGAGCACCGTGCGGCCGGGCAGCAGGCCGCGCAGCACCTCCGCGTTGTGCAAGCCGTTCTGGAAGCTGATGACGCTGGCGCCGGGCTTGAGCCACGACGCGAGCGTCCGCCCCGCCTCCTCGGTCGCCGCGGACTTCACCGTGACGAGCACCAGGTCCGCCGTGGCCAGCGCCTCCGGCTCCGTGCCGATGCGCACCTCCGCCGCGGGCACCTTCAAGTCCGCGCCCCGCCAGTCCGTCAGGTGCAGCCCGTGGGCGCGGACCTCCTCCACCACGCGCTCGCGGCCAACGAAGCGCACCGCCGCGCCCGTCGCCGCGAGCCGGCCACCGACGTAACAGCCGATGCTGCCCGCGCCGAAGACACCGATTTCAGGGGACGAGGCCATGGGCGCGCATTGTGTCACGCCCCCTCACGTCGCGGGCCACACCACGACGATGAGCACGTCCCACAGTGCATGGCTCAACCATGACGCCAGCGGCGTCCGGCGCCACTCGGCCAGCGCTCCCCAGGCGAGCGACGTGGGCAGCGCGGCCAGCGCCAGCAGCGGCTCCCCGAAGCCCAGCAGCACCAGGCTGGACGCCACCGCCGACCCGGCGACCGCCCCCCACCGGCCCAGGCGGGGACGCAGCGCGCCCTGCACCCAGCCCCGCCAGAACAACTCCTCCGCGGGGACGAGCAGCAGCACCAGGGCCAGGGCCATGCCCGGAGACCCCGTTCCGAACGTCGAATAGACCGCGTGCAGGGGCTCGCAGAGCGCGTCGGTGAAGCCGCCGCAGAAGGCCCACAGGAAGACCCGCGCGCCCACGTACAGCACCACGCCCTGCGCCCCGCCCCACGCCGCATCCAAAAGCGACAGCGTGGGAGGCGGCCTGCGCCAGGGCCCCATCGCCCGCCACGTCACCGCGAGCCAGAGGGCGCAGAACGCGGAAGCGACGGTGAAGAAGCGGGGCGGATGCGCGTGCACCAGCGCCGTCCAGGCCAGCACGCCACCGATGGCCACGGCCCGCCACGCGGTCTGGGCCGCGCCCTCCGGAGCCGGCGGTGCAACGGAAGAGACGCTCATCGCGCGCGGCAGCGTACCCCGGCGCGGAGGCCGCCGGCGGGCACGTTCACACGCGCGCCGCCGGCGGACGGGACTTCACCTCACGGCGTCAGGCACACGCCCTTGCCCGCGCCGTCGTCGCTGCACACGTAGCCCGCGCGGCACGTGCCCTGGGCGCTGCCAGAGGACGGCGGCGTGCAGGACGCGAAGCAATAGGCGCTGGTACCGTCGGTGCTGCTGTAGCAGGCCGAACCCGACGGGCAGCTCGCGGACAGGCAGCTCTGGGTGCAGTAGCCCCCCGGGAAGTAGCTCCCCGTCGCGCACAGGCCATTGGTGCCGCACTGGCTGCTGCTGGTGCAGGGCTGCCCGATGGTCGTGTTGGGATGCTCGTCCTGGTCCGCCTGGTAGGGGACCAGCGTGAAGCTGATGCCGCTGGTCGTCTGGCCCTTGGTGACGGTCACGGTCTCCACCTGGGTGGTGTCGCGCCAGAAGCCCACGCGGTCGCCGTCGTCGAAGTAGTCGCCTTCGCCGGTGTCGTCGATGCACGCCAGCACCAGGTAGTCGCGCGCGGTGATCTTCGTGCTGTAGTTGTACCCGCCGGCCGCGGACACCGTGCCGATGCCGTCGTCGTCGATCTGCACCTCGCCCGCGGCATCCAGGTAGGCGAACGCGAGGACCGCGTCCTTCGTCTCGGTGGCGCCCACGCGGAACTTCACCAGCACCTGCGCGGAGCCCGCGCCCGAAGCGCCGGTGAGGTCCACCTGCGCCAGGTAGGTGCCCACCGCCAGCGAGCCCGGATTGACGCTCACGTTCAGCGTCGCGGACTTGTACGCGGGGATGGACAGCGTGCTGTTGGACACGGACACCGCGGAGGCGTTGGCGCCGGAGACGGCGACGCTCACCTGCAGCGTGCCACCGCCGTTGTTGCGCACCGTCAGCGCCTGGGAGGCCGCCCCGGTGAAGGCCAGCTGCGTGGTGCTGATGGCGAGCTTCGGGGGCCGCGTCGGATCCCCGCCGCCCTTGGCGCGCAGCACCGCGGCGTACGCGTCCACCAGGCCCGCGCCGCAGCCCTCGGAGCACTTGCTCGTCGCGTCCGCGGTGTCCTTCAGGATGTTCTCCACGTCCGCCGACGAGAGCGCGGCGTTCTGCGCCAGCATCAGCGCGACGATGCCCGCGACGTGCGGGGTGGCCATGCTGGTGCCCTGGTACCAGTCATACGAAGGCTGGTTGCTGCTGTTGGGCAGGGTGGACAGCACGCCGTCCGGGAAGCCGTCTCCGTTGCGGTCCTCGCTCGTCTGGCCGCCGGTGGCCATGACGTCCACCTGCGCGCCGAAGTTGGAGTAGCTGGCGCGCTTGCCGTTGAAGCGCACCGCGCCCACGCAGATGACGTTCTGCTGGTTGCACGGGAAGCTGTTGGAGGTGTTCTCGTTCTCGTTGCCCGCGGCCACCACGAGGATGGCCTTGCGCGCCACGGCCTGGTCGATGGCCTCCTGGAACGCCTGCGACGGGCTGCCGTTGCCGCCCAGGCTCATGTTGATGACCCGCGCGGGCGTGGTGTTCAGCCGCACGCCGGTGACGTTGCCGCCGCTCGCCCAGGTGACGCCCGCGATGATGTCCGCCAGCGTGCCGCCCTGGGTTCCCAGCACGCGCACCGGCAGGATGTTCTGGCCGCTCCAGGTGACGCCCGCCACGCCCACGCCATTGTTGGACAGCGCGCCAATGGTCCCGGCCACGTGCGTGCCGTGGTACGACGAGCCGCCGTTGGGCAGGTCCTTGCCCTGGTCCGTCGGGTCGGAGTCCACGCCGTCGCCGTCGCCCGCGGAGGCGGGGTTGGAGATGAGGTCGATGCCCGGGAGGATGCGCGAGTTCAGGTCCGGGTGCTTCGTGATGCCGGTGTCCACCACCGCCACGACGATGGACGGGCTGCCCGTGCCCAGGTCCCAGGCCGCCGGCAGGTTCATGTTCGCGTAGTGCCACTGCCGCGAGTAGAGCGGATCATTGGGCACCGCGAGCGGCCGCACGCGCAGGTTGCTCTCCGCGTACCGCACGCCCTCCACGGCCTGGACCTGCTGGAGCACGCGCACGTGCTCCGCCTCGGTGAGCGCGCGCACGTTGGGCGTGCCGCTGGCCATCGCCTGGGGCTGGCTGACCTCGAAGCGCAGCAGGTGCTGGGTGTCGCTCAGGAAGGCCTGGTGCACGACGTGGTAGCCGGCGACGCGCGCCCGCGCGACGGCCTCCTCCGCGGACAGGTCGGGCGTGTCGAAGCGGACGATGATCTCCCCGGGCATCAGCGACGACTGCTGCGTCAGGGGCTTGGACGGGATGCCCGTGCGCCACACGCCGCGAGCGGCGAGCGCGTCGGCGACCTTCCGAGACAGGCTCTTCGCCCCCGGCAGGGAGAAGAAGGCATCCAGCGACGAGGGCGCGCTCAACGCGGCGGCGGACCCGGCCTGGAACGGCTGGAGGGTGCCGGTGACGGTCCCCTTCGTCGAGGTGGTGTCGTCATCATCATTGCTGTCGCCGGTACAGGCCACGAGACCGAGCAACCCCAAGAGGGCAAGGCGGCGGAACATGAACGGAATCCTTGGACGAGGAGAGTGTGCGTCCGACCCTAGGTCCGCTGCGGGCAGTGCGTCCAGCCGTCCAATGTCTGGCTGGCCGGTCGCTCCGCGCGCTTCCACATGGGTCGCAATCCTCCGGGGAGCGTGTGGCCTCGCAGGCAACATGCCGCCTCGCGCGACCCGGTGAGAGCTGTCCTTGGGTGAGGGTCTCCCGCCCTCGGAGGGCTACCGTCCCAGGTCCTGCAACACCGCCTCCGCCGCGCGGCGCCCCGACATGAGCGCTCCATTGATGGAGGCGTTCTCGCGATGGTCGCCGCACACGTAGAGCCCCGCGGACAGGCGCACGGGCCGGTGCGGCTCCCCCAGCACCGCGGGCGGCTGCGCGGGCAGGGCCTGCGCGATGGCATACGTGCGCAGGTGCCGCCATGCGGGCACCGCCGCGCCGAACCACTCCGCGAGCTGCGCGCGCACGCGCGCCTCCAAGGACTCGGCGTCGCCGTCGTCATCCACCACCGACACGGACACCAGGGACTGCCCCTGGGGTGCGTAGGCGGGGGACACCTCGCTCATCACCGCCACGCTGTTCACCGGGCCCTGCCCGTCGCCGTTGAGCGTGAGCCAGGGCCCCTCCACTGGCGGCTCCGGCGCAGCGAAGTACAGACACGTCGCCGGGTTCATCACGGGGGACGGCATGCCCACGAGCAGCGACGCGGCCGTGCCGGGATCCGTCGCCACGACGACGGCATCCGAGTGCAGCATCTCCCCGTCCGACAGCCGCACCCGGTGGCCCCACACCTCCGCCACCCGCACGCGCATCCGCAGCGCCCCCGACGGCAGCTTCGCCGCCAGCTGCGCCGGGATGGCCTCCATGCCCCGCTCCGGCACCGCCGCGTGCCCCTGGGAGAACATCCGGAACACGAACTCCAGCATCCGGCTGGACGTCGTCAGCTGTCGCTCCAGGAAGATGCCGCCGAAGAAGGGCCGCAAGAACGCGTCCAGCATCTCGTCGGAGAAGCCCAGGTCGCGCAGGAAGCGCAGCGAGTCCTGCTGGGGCCGCTGCCACACGTCCTCCAGCTCACCCGACGTGGCGTGCTGACGCAGCTCCAGCACCCGCAGCTTGTCCGCCAGTCCCCCCACCGCGTCGAACAGATGCGACACCGCCGCCACCGGATGCCGCAATGGGTCCGCCACCGTGTGCAGCCGCCCACCCCGCCACACCTTGGCGCCCGGGATGAAACGGTGGAGTGACAGGGCCTGGAGGTCCAACACCCGCTGCCCCTCCGGGTAGGCCGTGAGGTACACCTGGAAGCCCCGGTCCAACAGGAAGCCCTCGTAAGAGTCGGTGCGCACCCGGCCGCCCGGCGCCTCCGCTGCTTCGAGCACGTGCGCATCCACGCGCGCCTCGAGGAGGGCGTTCGCGCACGCCAGACCCGCGAGCCCTCCCCCCACGACGATGACCCCGGGCCGCTTCGCCATGGTCCGCCTCCAGTCCAGCAAGCGTTCGGACCCTGGCTTGATAACGCCAGGACGTGCAAGCGAGACTCGGGAGCGGTTGCGGGCATCCGACAGTTGCGGCAAACGTTGAGCAGGGGCCCGACGCCCCCGGCACGACCCACACGGGCATCCGCCCGTGTGACTTTTGGAGAGAGAAAGAGCAGGAGTCCCCCATGTTGATCGTGATGCGACCCGACGCGACGGCCCAGGACATCGAGCGTGTGAACGACGAGATCCGCCGCCGTGGCTGGCATCCTCACGCGATCCCTGGAGGCTCCCGCACCGCCATCGGCATCACCGGCAACCCGGGCGCGGTGGAGCCCGAACCCTTCCGCGTGCTGCCCGGCGTCGCGGACGCGGTCTCCATCTCCCAGCCGTTCAAGCTGGTCAGCCGTGAGGTGAAGCCCGAGGACAGCCTGGTGCGCGTGGGCGACCTCACCATTGGTGGCGCCGCCATCCACGTCATCGCGGGCCCCTGTTCAGTGGAGTCGCGCGAGCAGATCATCTCCACCGCCCAGGCGGTGAAGAAGGCCGGCGCGACCATGTTGCGCGGCGGCGCGTTCAAGCCGCGCACCAGCCCCTATGAGTTCCAGGGCCTCAAGGGCGACGGCCTCCAGCTGTTGGCGGAGGCACGCCAGGAGACGGGCCTGCTCGTCACCACGGAGGTGAAGGACACGGCGACGCTGGCCTCCGTCGCGGAGCACACCGACATCCTGCAGATTGGCGCGCGCAACATGCAGAACTTCAGCCTGCTGGAGGCGGTGGGCGAGACGCGCAAGCCCGTCCTGCTCAAGCGCGGCATCAGCGCCACCATCAAGGAGCTCCTGATGGCGGCCGAGTACATCGTCGCGCGGGGCAACACGCAGGTCATCCTCTGCGAGCGTGGCATCCGCACGTTCGAGAACATGACCCGCAACACGCTGGACCTGAACGCGGTGCCCATGCTCAAGGCGCTGACGCACCTGCCCGTCTTCGTGGACCCCTCGCACGGCATCGGCGTGCGCAAGGCGGTGCCGGCGATGATGCGGGCGGCGATCGCCGCGGGCGCCGACGGCATCATCGTCGAGGTGCACCCGGATCCGCCGCGCGCGAAGTCGGACGGCTTCCAGTCGCTGGACTTCTCCGAGTTCGAGAAGGCCATGGGCGAGGTGCGTGCCATCGCGCAGGCGATGGGACGCGAAGTGGTCCGGCTGGGATAGACCATGACCCTCAAGGAAGCGCTGGGCAGGGTGGTGGGCCGGCGCGACCTCTCCCGCGAGGAGATGGCCTCCGTGATGGGCCAGATGCTCGCGGGCGAGGCATCCGCCGCGCAGGTAGGCGCGCTGGCGGCGGCGCTGCGCATGAAGGGGGAGACCGAGGACGAGATCCTCGGCGCGGCGGAGGCCATGCGGGCCTGCGCGGCGAAGATTTCTCCCCAGGCGGAGGTGGTGCTCGACACCTGCGGTACGGGGGGTGACGGGGCGCACACCTTCAACATCTCCACCGCGGTGGCCTTCGTGGCCGCCGGGGCGGGGGTGACGGTGGCCAAGCACGGCAACCGCGCGGTCTCCAGTCGTTGTGGCAGCGCGGATGTGCTCGCGGTGCTGGGTGTCTCCATGGAGCGGGCGCACGCGCAGGTGGCGCGCGACATCGACGAGCACGGGGTGGGCTTCCTCTTCGCGCCGTCGCACCACAGCGCGCTGAGGCACGTGGCGCAGGCGCGCAGGGACCTGGGCTTCCACAGCGTGTTCAACCTTCTGGGGCCGCTGACGAACCCGGCGGGGGCGCGCTACCAGTTGCTGGGGACCTTCGACCAACAGCGCGTGGAGCAGACCGCGCGCGTGCTGGGGCGCCTGGGCAGCCGTCGTGCATGGGTGGTGCACGGGCACGACGGACTGGATGAGATTTCACCGTGCGCGCCCACGGAGGTCGCGGAGCTGTGCGCGGACGGCACGGTGCGCCGCTTCACGGTGACGCCGGAGGATGCGGGCCTGTCCACGGTGGCGCGCGAGTCCATCGCGGGAGGCGACGCGGAGGAGAACGCCCGGAGGCTGCGCGCGCTGCTCGCGGGCGAGCGCGACGGCGTGCGCACGGCGGTGCTGCTCAACGCGGCGGCGGCGCTGCTCATCGTGGGGTTGGTGGACACGCTGAAGGACGGCGTGAAGCGCGCGGAACACGCCATCGACTCCGGGGCCGCCGAGCAAAAGCTGACCGCGCTCATCCAGAAGGCCGCGGCATGACGGCGCGCGCTCTTGATCCCCACGCAGCGGTAGCCCTCAGTCCCCGAGGCAACCTGTCAGCGCGCGCCTCTGACACGCGGGCGGCGGCCATGACAACCGCCGTTTCGAGCGCGAAGCAGGCGGGAGCCTCCGGCACCTGGCATCAGGTGGCGATGGATCCGCGTCATGGTGCGAAGGACACTGCCCTGGCGACCGCCGCTTGCATCGTGAAGCGGGAGGTGGCCTCCAGCACTTGGAGCCAAGCGAAGACGAAGACGCGTCATGGTGCGGAGGGCACTGCCATGACGACCGCCGACTCCATCGCGAAGCGAGCAGCAGCCGCCATCACCTGGGGCCCAGCGAAGACGAAGACGCGTCGTGGTGCGGAGGGCACTGCCATGACGACCGCCGACTCCATCGCGAAGCGAGCAGCGGCCGCCATCACCTGGGGCCCAGCGAAGACGAAGACGCGTCATGGTGCGGAGGGCACTGCCATGACGACCGCCGACTCCATCGCGAAGCGAGCAGCGGCCGCCATCACCTGGGGCCCAGCGAAGACGAAGACGCGTCATGGTGCGGAGGGCACTGCCATGACGACCGCCGACTCCATCGCGAAGCGAGCAGCGGCCGCCATCACCTGGGGCCCAGCGAAGACGAAGACGCGTCATGGTGCGGAGGGCACTGCCATGACGACCGCCGACTCCATCGCGAAGCGAGCAGCGGCCGCCATCACCTGGGGCCCAGCGAAGACGAAGACGCGTCGTGGTGCGGAGGGCACAGCCTTGACGACCGCCGCACCCACCATGAAGCGGATGGCCACCTTCGGCATCGAGCACCGAGTGAAGACGCATGCCCCTATGAAGCGAGGAAGCCTGTCATGACGGCCTCCTCAAACACCGCCACGGCGGAAGCCCCCGGCACGCTGGACGTCATCATGGCGCGCAAGCGCCGGGAGCTGGGAACCCGCCCTGCCCCCGCGCACGGCTCGCATCCCCCCACGCGGGACTTCGCGCAGGCACTGGTGCGCCGCGTCCCCGGGACCCCTGTCAACGTCATCGCGGAGGTGAAGCGCAAGAGCCCATCGGGCGGCGCCTTCCCTCACGCGGACGTGGTCGCGGTGGCCCGGGCCTATGAAGCCGCGGGCGCCTGCGCCATCAGCGTGCTCACCGATGGGCCGGACTTCGGCGGCAGCCTGGAGGACCTCGTCGCGGTCCGGACCGCCGTCGGCATCCCCGTCCTGCGCAAGGACTTCCTTGTCGCCGCCAGCGAAGTAGAGGAGAGCGCGGCCTGGGGCGCGGACGCGGTGCTGCTCATCGCGGACGCGCTCGAGGACTCCCTCCTGCGCGAAATGGTCGCCGCGGCGAAGCAGGTGCGAGTGGCCGCTCTCGTGGAAGCCCACACGGAGGCGCACGCCGAGCGCGCGCTCGCCGCGGGCGCCTCCATCATCGGCCTCAACAACCGCAACCTCGCCACGCTGAAGACGGACACCGGCACTGCGCTCCGGGTGATGCCCGCGCTGCGCTCCCGCTCCACCGCGCTGGTGGCGGAGAGCGGCCTCAAGCACCTGATGGACCTCACCGCCGCACGCGACGCGGGCGCCGACGCCGTCCTCGTGGGCGAATCGCTCCTGCGCGACGCGGATCCAGGCCGTGCCCTGCGCCGGCTGCTCGGCCTGGAAGGCGGCGGCGCGTGAACGTCACCGTCAAGGTCTGCGGCGTGACGCGCCTCGAGGATGCTCGGGGCGTCTGGGCCGCGGGCGCGGACGCGATGGGGCTCAACTTCCATCCGGGCTCGCCCCGCTTCGTGGACCTGTCCACGGCGGCGGCGCTGTCGCGCACGCGGCCTCCGCTGGGCGCGGTGGTCGGCGTGTTCGTCAACGCGAAGCCGGACGACATCCGCCTTCGTGTGCGCGAGTGCGGCCTCACCGCCGTGCAGCTCCACGGCGACGAGCCGCCCGAGGCCTGCTCTGGCTACGGCGTGCCCGTCATCAAGGCGCTGCGCGTACGCGGGCCCGAGGACGTGGCCCGGGCCCGCGCCTACGTCGGCGTGGGCGACGTCGCGGGGCTGCTCCTGGACGGCGCGGCCCCAGGCTACGGCGGTGGCGGCGTCACCTTCGACTGGTCGCTGGTGAAGCAGCTGGGAGACTGCGGCGCACCCGTGCTGGTCGCCGGCGGCCTCAAGCCCTCGAACGTGGCCGAGGCCGTGATGGCCACCCGGCCCTACGGCGTGGATGTCGCCAGCGGCGTGGAGTCCGCCCCTGGCATCAAGGACCTGGATGCGGTGCGCGCCTTCGTGCGCACCGTCCGGTCCCTCAACCTCTGGAGTTAGTGCCATGACGACGGACACTGCCGTGGGCCGCTTCGGCCGCTACGGCGGACGCTATGTGCCGGAGACCCTGGTCCCGGCGCTGCTGGAGCTGGAAGAGGCCTACGCGAAGGCGCAGCAGGACACCGGCTTCGGAGACGAAGTCACCCGCGTGCTGCGCGAGTTCGTGGGGCGGCCCACGACGCTGACGCCCGCGCACCGCCTCACCGAATCCTGGGGCGGCGCCCAGGTGTGGCTCAAGCGCGAGGACCTGGCCCATACGGGCGCGCACAAGATCAACAACACCGTGGGCCAGGTGCTGCTCGCCCGGCGCATGGGCAAGAAGCGCATCATCGCGGAGACAGGCGCGGGCCAGCACGGCGTGGCCACCGCCACCGCGTGCGCGCTCTTCGGCCTGCCGTGCGAGGTGTTCATGGGCGCGCTGGACGTGGAGCGGCAGGCGCTCAACGTCTTCCGCATGCGCGCGCTGGGGGCGGTGGTGCGGCCGGTGGAGTCCGGCTCACGCACGCTCAAGGACGCGATGAACGAGGCCATGCGCGTCTGGGTGTCGCAGGTGCAGGACACCTACTACGTCATCGGCAGCGCGGCGGGTCCCCACCCCTACCCCACCATCGTGCGCGACTTCCAATCCGTCATCGGCCGGGAGATTCGCGCCCAGACGCTCGCCGCGCTGGGCCGGCTGCCGGACGCCATCATCGCGTGCGTGGGCGGCGGCTCCAACGCCATCGGCGCGCTCCACCCCTTCATCCCGGACACCGCGGTGCGGCTGGTGGGCGTGGAAGCGGCGGGCCACGGCCTCCAGTCCGGCCAGCACGGCGCGTCGCTGACCCTGGGCACGGAGGGCGTGCTGCACGGCTCGCGCTCCCTGGTCCTCCAGGACGAGCACGGCCAGATTCAAGAGGCGCACAGCATCTCCGCGGGCCTGGACTACCCGGGCGTGGGGCCGGAGCTGGCGCACCTGGCGAAGACGGGGCGCATGGAGGTGCGCACCGCGACGGACGACGAGGCCCTGGCCGCCTTCTACGAAGTCGCGCGCACGGAGGGCATCCTCCCCGCGCTGGAGACATCGCATGCGTTCGCGGCGGCGCGCTCCCTGGCCCGTGACATGGGCAAGGGTCAACACTTGATCATCAACTGCTCGGGCCGAGGCGACAAGGACGTGGCGACCATCTCCGCGCGGGGTGTGCCTCCGGCGACGGGGGTGAAGTCATGAGCGGAGAACTGGGCAAGGCGTTCGCCCGCGCGAAGGCCCGGGGCGAGGGCGCGCTGGTGGCCTACGCCATGGCGGGAGACCCGGACCTGCCCCGGTCCGTGGACGTGTTCGCGGCGATGGTGGAGGGCGGCGCGGACGTGCTGGAGATTGGCGTGGCGTTCAGCGACCCCATCGCGGACGGCCCCGTCATCCAGGCCGCGTCGGAGCGGGCCCTCAAGGCGGGCGCCAACCTGCGCCGCGTGCTGGACGAGGTGGTGCCCGAGGTGCGCCGCCGCTGCCCGGAGACGCCGCTGGTCATCATGACGTACGTCAACGTGGTGATGGCGTTGGGAGAAGAGCGCTACGCGAAGCTCGCGCGCGAGCGGGGCATCGTGGGCACCATCCTCCCGGACCTGCCCCCCGAGGAGAGCGCGGGCATCCGCGCCGCGTTCGACCGGGAAGGCATGGACCTCATCCCCCTCTGCGCGCCCACGACGCCGCCCGCGCGGGCGGAGGCCATCGCGAAGGACGCCCGGGGCTTCGTCTATTGCGTGTCCGTGGCGGGCGTCACCGGCATGCGCTCGGAGCTGCCGCCGGACCTGTCTCAGCGGCTGGACCTGGTGCGCCGGGCCGCGTCCGTGCCCGTGGTCGCGGGCTTCGGCATCTCCAACGCGGAGACGGCCCGGACGCTGGTGGCCCACGCCGACGGCGTCGTGGTGGGCAGCGCCCTGGTGCGCGCCGCGTACACGGATGGCCCGGGCGCGGCGCGGCGGCTTTGCGCGGACATCAAGCAGGGCCTGAAGCGCTAGAATCCGCCCCATGCCAACCCTGGGCCCCACACTCGAAACCCCTCGCCTCATCCTGCGTCCCCCCACGCTCGACGACCTGGACGGCTTCGCGGCGATGATGGCGGACCCGGAGGCCGCGAAGTACATCGGCGGACTCCAGCCGCGCTCCTCCGTGTGGCGCGCGGTCTGCGCCATGGCCGGCTCGTGGGCGCTCCAGGGCTACGCCATGTTCTCCATGCTCGAGAAGTCCACCGGGAAGTGGGTGGGCCGGCTCGGGCCCTGGAAGCCGGAGGGCTGGCCGGGCACCGAGGTCGGCTGGGGGATGCCGCGCGAGGCCTGGGGCAAGGGCTACGCGACCGAGGGCGCCACGGCCACCATCGACTGGGCCTTCGACACGCTCGGGTGGACGGAGGTCATCCACTCCATCTCCCCGGAGAACACGCCTTCGAAGAAGGTGGCCGAGCGGCTGGGCTCGCGCTTCCTGCGCATGGGGGCGCTGCCCGCGCCCTACGACGACCACCCCGTGGAGATCTGGGGCCAGAGTCGTGAGGAGTGGCGAACACGGAAGCGGGAGCGCTGAACTTTTCCCTCCCGTCCCGCCACGGGCTGACACAGATTGGCGCCATGAACACTCGCGCGCCCCAGGTGGTCCTCGTCCGTCACGGTGAGACGGAGTGGAGCCGCAGCGGCCAGCACACCGGCCGCACCGACCTGCCCCTCGTGGAAGAGGGCCGTCTCATGGGCGAGCGCCTCCGCGTGCCCCTGCGCGCCTGGCGCTTCGCCGCCGTGTGGACCAGCCCGCTGACCCGCGCCCTGGAGACCTGCGTGCTCGCCGGCTACGGCGACGTGGCCCAGAAGCGCGACGACCTGATGGAGTTCAACTACGGCGACTACGAGGGCCGCACCGGCGCGGACATCCGCACCACGCGCCCGGGCTGGACGCTGTGGAACGACGGCGTCCCCAACGGGGAGACGATGGAGCAGGTGGGCGCCCGCGCGGACCGCGTCATCGCGGAGGCGCGCGCCCTCCAGGACGACGTGCTCCTCTTCTCCCACGGACACCTGCTGCGCATCCTCGCCGCGCGCTGGCTGGGCCTGCCCCCGGACGACGGCAGGCTCTTCCACCTGAGCACCGCCTCCATCAGCGTCCTGGGCTTCGAGGCCGGCCGCAGTCAACCGGTCCTCTCGGGATGGAACGACACCACGCACCTGAAGGAGTAGGCGCTACCGCCGGCCCTCCAGGAAGTTACGCACCAGCGCCGGGCCCTCCGGCGTCAGCACGCTCTCCGGATGGAACTGGAGGCCCACCACCGGCCGCGTCCGGTGACGCAGCGCCATCACCAGCCCGTCCTGGCTCCAGGCCGTGGCCTCCAGCTCCGGGGGCAGCGACTCCGCGGCCACCACCAGCGAGTGGTACCGCGCCGCCTGGAAGCCCTGGCTCAGGCCCGTGAACACGCCGGTGCCGTCATGCCGGATGCGCGCGGCCTTGCCGTGCACGGGCTCCGGCGCGCGCACCACCTGCCCTCCGAAGGCCGCACCAATGGACTGGTGTCCCAGGCACACGCCCAGCACCGGCACTCGCGACTGGGCGATGGCCGCCACGCTCACCCCGGCCTCGTGCGGCGTGCACGGCCCCGGCGACACCACCAGATGGGACGCGCCCGACGCCGCGACCCCGGCGGCATCCAGCGCGTCGTTGCGCACGACCTTCACCTCCGCGCCCAGCGTGTAGAGCAGCTGCACGAGGTTGAACGTGAAGGAGTCGTAGTTGTCGATGACGAGGATCACCGCCCACCTCCCTCGCGCGCCAGGCGCAGCGCGGCCGCCATGGCCCCCGCCTTCGCTTCCGTCTCGTCCGCTTCCTTCATCGGCTCCGAGTCCGCCACCAGCCCCGCGCCGGCGGTCCACATCGTGCGGTCGCCATCCACGAAGAAGGTGCGCAGCGCGATGGCCACGTCCAGCGTGCCGCAGAAGGACAGGTAGCCCACCGCGCCGGCATAGGGCCCGCGCCGCATGGGCTCCAGCTCGTCGATGATCTGCATCGCGCGAATCTTGGGCGCGCCCGACACGGTGCCCGCCGGGAAGGTGCTCGCCAGCGCATCCAGCGCATCGAAGCGCGTCGTGTCCAGCTTGCCGCGCACCTGGGACACGATGTGCATCACGTGGCTGTAGCGCTCGATGATCATCAGGTCCTCGATGCGCACGGTGCCCGGGGCCGCCACCCGGCCCACGTCGTTGCGCCCCAGGTCCACCAGCATGATGTGCTCGGCGCGCTCCTTCTCGTCCGCGAGCAGCTCCTTCTCCAGCGCCTGATCCTCGGCCTCGGAGCCGCCCCGGCGGCGCGTGCCCGCGATGGGCCGCACCACCACGTCTCCGTCACGCACCTGCACCAGCAGCTCCGGCGACGCGCCCACCAGCGCTCGCGCCTCGCCCAGGTCCACCAGGAACAGGTAGGGCGACGGGTTCACCCGCCGGAGCGCCCGGTAGAGCGACAGCGGGGGGATGGCGCCCTTCGCCTCGAACCTCCGCGCGAGCACCGCCTGGAAGCAGTCGCCCGCGCGCACGTACTCCTTCACCTTCTCCACCGCCGCGGCGTAGCCCTCGCGGTCCCAGCACGCGACGGGCGCGGCGGCGTTCTTCTGCGAAGGCGCGGGTGCGTAGGCCTCTTGCGGCAGCGGCTGGCGCAGCTTCTGCGCCATCGCCTCCGCGCGGGCCTCCGCGTCCTTCAGCGCCTGCTCGACGCTGCCATGCAGCGCGGGCCGCGCGATGGCGATGGCCTTGAGCGTCTGGGTGCGCGTGTCGTGGGTGACGAAGTCCTCGGCCACCAGCCACTCCGAGTCCGGGAAGCCGGTATCGCGCGGGTGCCGGTCCGGCACGCGCGGCTCGAACCACGACGTGGCGTTGTAGCCCAGGTAACCCACGAGTCCGCCCAGGAAGGGCGCTTCACCCGGCAGCGTGGCCACGGAGAGCTCGCGCCACAGGGTGCGCAGGACATCCAGGGGGCGGCCCTCACGGCGCTCCTCGTGCGAGCCCCGCCACAACGTGAGCCCGTCCGCGTCCAGCCGCACGCGGCCCGCGGGATTCGCGCCCACGTGGCTGTAGCGCCCGAAGCGCTCGCCGCCGTAGCACGACTCGAGGATGAAGCCGCGGCCACCGCCGCCCAGCTTCAGGTATGCCGACAGCGGCGTATCCAGGTCCGCCGGCAGCTCCACCGACACCGGCACCGCCTGGCCTGCTTCCGCGCGCTGCCGGTAGGCTGCCTTCCGCTCCTGCGCATCCATGGTCGATTGCCCTGGCCCCTCATCCACCACCCGGAGGGGCGCCCGGGTGCCCGGCCTTCCGGGCCCTGCGTCTACGGCTTCACTTCCGACACGGCGTCCGGCGAGGCGGGCTTCTTGACCTCGGCGTACTCGCCGTCCTGCCACTGATACACCTTGCGCTCCGTAACCTTCTGGGGCTGTCCTTCTTCCTCCTCGATGGTCGTCCGGGTCACCAGGACCTGCTTCTTGGCGGCCTGGAAGGAGACCTTGAAGGTGCTCTCGTTCGGAGGATCCTTCAGTCCGCCCAGCACCAGCGCGAGCCGCGCCTTGCCGAGCACGCCCTTCTTGCCGCCGGTCCCCGTGTAGCTCACATACGAGGTGACGAAGTCGCCGCAGCGCTCCGGCGCGGAGTCCAACTGCAACAGCGGCACGCCCGCCTTCTTCGCGGGGAGGAGCTTCACGTCCACCGGACCGCCCCTCCCTCCGCCATACACCGTGGACGCCACGTCCACGTCCACGCTGCTCACCCGGCGCGGCGGCTTCACGTTCGGCTCCAGCACGCGCACGCGGGCCTTGAACTCATTGCTCATCACCACCGTGGCCACTTCCAGCTCGCCGTCGCCATCCAGGTCGGCCTCGAAGCGGAACGGCGTGAGCGTGTTCCCGAAGAGCCACCCCGTGACGGGCGCTGTCCCCTGCGGGGCCTGCGCGTCCACGACCGACACCTGATACCAGGCGTTGACGTACTCGCCCACCGTCGCCCGGGTCCCCGCCGCCATCACGCGAACGGGCGTGCCCAGCATCAGCGTCTGGACGCGGGCTCCATCCGCCGCCGCGGTCGCGCGCAGGTTCGCTTCATCCACGCCCAGGTAGAGCAGTTGTCCCGGCGCGAACGCGGTGAACTGGATCTCCTCCCGATCCACCGCTCCCGACTCCTCGCTCATCGGCCCGCTGTATTCGAGCACCGACGCGGGAGGCGGTTCGGACTGCGTGAGGGCAAGACACAGGAGCAGCGCGGGCGTTGGCGTCACGAAGGGGTCCTGGCGAAGAGGGGCTCTGGGTTTATCCCCCGTTCGCGCAGGCCATCCAAGGGGCCCTCCGGTCCCGGCCCCCGTCGTTTGCGTCTCAAGCATGGCCCGGACGCACGCGCGTGATGCCCCCGCCCGGAGCGGCACTCAGCGCGACCTGGGAGCCCGCGCGGGGTTGAGCCTGTCGCAGCGCCGGCTGAGCGCGAACGCGGTCATCGACTTGATGGAGTACGGCGAGACGCTGACCATGAGCGCCCACCCCAAGCGCCACGTGCGGGGCGGCGAAGGGCTCCGCGACGAGCATCGGAGTGAAGTGTGGGTCCTCACCGGCGACGACCAGGGCACGCGCCCCCCGCGTGCGCGCCTTTCAAGGTGGTGAGCCGCCACACGTCCAGCACCGATGCGGCGCTCGGCCTCCACGCCTATCACCGGGATGATCCACGCCTCGTGGCCGAGGAGCTCCTGCACGGGTAGGAAGCGAGCCGCGAGGCGGGCATCGCGACGCGGCTCACGCGGTCGGCACCGGAGAAGAGCGCGAGGCGGGAGGCGCTGCTCCAGGGACACTCCCAAGGAGCGCGGGTCCCACGCCGATACCTACCCCGCCTGCCGAGCGCGGATGTGGAGCGGCCGCGGCCGGAGCGGCGCGCCCCGCACTGCCCTGGGCAGGGGGCACGCCACGGCCGACCCGCACCGGGTCAGGACGGAGTCCATCCCGCGGCACGGCCTCCCCCGTCCTCCCGGCCATGCCGCACGACGGCCTGTCGCCGCTCTCCAGCGCCCCCGCCGCCACGGGCACCCGGGAGGCGCCTGCTCGCGGGGAACCTCGTCCACTCGCGTCGGTGGCGCGCGGTGGGCACCATTAGAGAAGCGACTGCATCGAGTGGAGCTAATGTTTCACTAGAAGCAGTGCTGATACGTAGGGGGCTAGCGCCATGAGCCACGCCAAGCGCCGCCGGGTCCTGGGGATCATCGCCACGGACGCCACCTTCGAGCGCGTCCCGCACCGGGGCACCGAGGTGTGGATGGGCAAGTGCCTGCACTGCAACGCGCACCTCACCGTCGCCCTGGACGGCGAGCCCATCAGCCGCGCCACCATCGAGCACATCGTGCCCCGGACCGCGGGCGGCACGGACGCCCTGGAGAACCTGGGCCTCGCGTGTGCCCGCTGCAACCAGGGCAAGGGCAGCCGCCACGACGCGAACTTCCACCGCGACGCCCGCGTGCGCGACCTGGTGGACCGGCTGCTCCAGAAGCGCCGCGAGCGCTGGCGCGACCCGGACTCCGAGTAGCCGCGCTTCAGGGCTGGCGCGAACCGTCTCGCCCTGTAGCGCGCACCCTGAGAGGGATTGAGGCCGGGGCGCGGGCGCCTTCGCGCAATGCTCCCTTCCGATCTCCAGAAGCGGGATTCATCACCGCGCGCGGGCAACTTGTCGCAACCGCCCCGGGAAGTGCTAAGCGATCCTTATTCCCACTCCCCACAGAATGGTTGACACTGCCGTGTTGATGGTTGATGGTCCCGCGCCGCATTGGGTCGGGAAATGCATGAGGGACCCGCGCCCACGGCACCATCCTAGAGGTTCGTTGGACGTGACTGCCTTGCCGTCTGAGCGCCAGGAGCCACCGCCCGCCCGGTCCACCGGGGCCGGGATGGCCCCCTCGACTTTCGCGCCGGACGGTTCTCCCGCGTCCACCCCTGCTTTCATGTCGCCTTCAGTCCCCTTGCCCCTGGTCCTGGTATGAGCGGCCCTCTCTTCCCACGTTGGACGAATACGGTGTCGCGCCTGTCGGCCGCGATGCTCCTCGCGGTGCCCGCCATCGCCATCGGCGGCCTCCTGGCTTATGTGCGCTCCCCGCACGTGACCAATCAGGCGCACCCGGTGGAACAGCCCATCGAGTTCGACCACCGGCACCACGCCGGTGACGAGCAGATCGACTGTCGCTACTGTCACTGGACGGTGGAGAAGTCCCCGTCGGCGGGCATCCCCTCCACCACCGTGTGCATGTCCTGCCACGCGCAGGTGTGGAACAAGAGCCCGTACCTCACCGAGGTCCGCAAGGCGTTCTTCGCCGACCAGCCCATCCCCTGGGTCCGCGTCCACAACCTGCCGGACTTCGTCTACTTCAACCACTCCATCCACGTGGGCAAGGGCGTCGGCTGCGCCACCTGCCACGGCCGAGTGGACCAGATGGGCGCCATCGAGCAGGCCGCCCCACTGACGATGAGCTGGTGCCTGGACTGCCACCGCAACCCGGCCCCCAACCTCCGCCCCGCGGAGTTCATCACCAGCATGACCTGGGCCCCGCCCGCCGATAAGGCCGAGGCCGCCGAGCTGGCTGAGAAGCTCTCCAAGGAATACGACGTTCACTCGCGCACGAGCTGCTCCACATGCCACCGATGAACACCAAGCCTGACAGCGCGCCCGCGCAGGATACCCCCTCGTCGTTCGCGCTCCCGGTCGTCTCGGGCCGCAACGAGGCCGCCCCCCACGCGCACGACCACGACGATGTCGTGGCCGAGGCGCTCGAGCACGCCACCACCCGCGCGGTCCCGGCGGAGGGCGCGTACGGCAAGACCTACTGGCTTGGCCTGGAGGAGAAGCTCGCCACGCCGGAGTTCCTGGAGGAGACCCGCCCGGAGTTCCCCGTCGGCGCGGACCTGCCCCCCACCGGCTTCGCCCGCCGCGAGTTCATGCAGCTGATGGGCGCGTCGCTCGCCCTGGCCGGCGTCACCGCGTGCAGCACCCGCCCGCAGGATGAGCGGATGGTGCCGTACACGAAGACGCCGCCGGAAGTGACCCCCGGCAACCCGCTGCACTACGCGTCCGGCATGACGCTCGCCGGCCACACCTCCGGCCTGCTCATCACCGCGCGTGAGGGCCGCCCGGTCAAGGTCGAGGGCAACCCCCAGCACCCCATCAACCAGGGCGCGGCGGGCATCTTCGAGCAGGCGTTCCTGCTCTCCCTCTACGACCCCCAGCGCGCCCGCGTGCTGCGCCAGGGCACCAACCCGCGCGCCCTGCGCACGCTGACCGAGGACATCACCCAGCTGGTGAGCCAGAAGGCCACGGCCGACGGCGGCGCCCGCGTGCGCTTCCTCTCCGAGCCCACCAGCTCCCCGCTGCTGCGCGACATCAAGGCCCGCATCCAGCGCAAGCTGCCCTCGGCGCGCTTCCACGCGTTCGCGTCCGTGTCCTATGACGCCTCCGCGGAGGCGCACCGCGCCCTCTTCGGTCAGCCGGTGCAGCCGGTCTACGACCTGACCCGCGCGGACATCATCGTCTCCCTGGACGCCGACTTCCTGGAGAGCCGCCCGGAGAACCTGGCCCTGTCGCGCCAGTTCGCCGACCGCCGCGACCCGAAGAACGGCGAGCTCAACCGCCTCTACGTCGCCGAGCCCCGGATGTCGATCACCGGCGGCATGGCCGACCACCGCCTGCGCGTGAAGTCCGCCGAGGTCTTCGGCGTCGCCGCGGCGCTGGCGCAGGCCGTGGGCGGCTCCGCCGCCAGCCTCGGCGCCACCGCGGCCGGCAAGGCCGGCGCGCTCCGTCCGGAAGTCGGCTCGTGGGTGCAGGCCGTGGCCGCGGACCTCAAGTCCAAGGCCGGCCGTGGCGTGGTGCTCGCCGGTGAGCGTCAGCCCGCCGCCGTGCACGCGCTCGCGCAGGCCATCAACGCCGCGCTGAGCAACCTGGGCACGACCGTGAAGGTCGTCCCGGCCGTCGCCCCGGAGGCCGCGGGCCTCGCGGAGATCCACTCCCTGGTGGAGGACATCAAGGCCGGCCGCGTGGACACGCTGGTCATCACCGCCTCCAACCCGGTCTACACCCTGCCGGTGGACGCGGGCCTGGCGGAGGTGCTGGACCCCAAGCAGAACGCCAACCGCAAGGCGCTGAACGTCCTGTACGCGGGCAGCTACGAGGACGAGACCTCCAAGTTCGCCGACTGGTTCGTGCCCCTGGCGCACCAGCTGGAGACCTGGAGCGACGGCCGCGCGGTGGACGGCACCGTCACCATTTCGCAGCCCCTCATCCAGCCGCTCTTCAACGGCGTGCCGGAAGCGGAGCTGTACGCGCTGTTCCTCGACCAGCCGTTCCGCCCCGCCTACCAGCTGCTCCGTGAGTACTGGTCCGCGCAGGGCGCCGAGGCCGGCCACGGCGACTTCGAGTCCCGCTGGGAGACCTGGGTCTCCGAGGGCATCGTCCCCGGCAGCATCGCCACCGCGCTGACGGCCGCTCCGGACGCGGGCGCCGCGTCCAAGCTGGTGTCCGCGTACCAGGCGCCGGCGGGCGGTGACCTGGAGATCAACTTCGTCTCCGACTACAAGCTGCTGGACGGCCGCTTCGCGAACAACGCGTGGCTGCAGGAGCTGCCGGACCCCATCACGAAGATCGTCTGGGACAACGCCGCCATCCTCAGCCCCGCCACCGCCGCGCGGCTGGGCCTGGAGAACGGCCACCTCGCGGAGCTGGAGTACGGCGGCCGCAAGCTCCAGGTCCCCGTCACCATCCTCCCCGGCAACGCGGACGACACCGTCACCGTGGCCCTGGGCTACGGCCGCACCGGCCTGCACGAGGTGGTGGCCAAGGGCGTGGGCTTCAACGCCAACCTGCTGCGCACCGTGAGCGCCCCCTGGTTCGACAGCGGCGCGAAGCTCAGCAAGGTCCGCGGCAGCCACACCTTCGCCCGCACCCAGTACCACTGGCGCATGGAGGGCCGCCCGCTGGCGCTCGACATGTCCGTCAGCGAGCTGGCGCACCCCTCCAAGAAGACCCAGCACGTCCTGGAGCGCGTCAAGGAAGAGCTGACGCCCGGCAAGCGGGACCTGATGGTCCGCCAGCAGACCGTGGACGGCAAGGAGGTCCTCAAGCCCGGCTACGACTACGCGCAGACCCCGGAGCAGGGCTACAAGTGGGGCATGTCCATCGACCTGTCGCGCTGCACGGGCTGCAACGCGTGCGTCGTGGCCTGCCAGGCGGAGAACAACATCCCCGTCGTCGGCAAGGAGCAGGTGGGCCGCGGCCGTGAGATGGCCTGGCTGCGCATCGACCGCTACTTCGAGGGCAACGAGAACGACCCCGCCATGGTCATGCAGCCCGTCGCGTGCGTGCACTGCGAGAAGGCCCCCTGCGAGTACGTCTGCCCGGTGAACGCCACCGTGCACTCGGACGAGGGCCTCAACGACATGGTGTACAACCGCTGCGTCGGCACGCGGTACTGCTCCAACAACTGCCCGTACAAGGTCCGTCGCTTCAACTACCTGCACTACACGCAGGGCAAGACGCCGACGGAGAAGATGCTGATGAACCCGGACGTCACCGTCCGTGCTCGCGGCGTCATGGAGAAGTGCACGTACTGCGTCCAGCGCATCGAGCGCGTGCGCATCAACGCCCGCATCGAGAAGCGCCTCATCCAGGAGAAGGAGCTCCAGACGGCGTGCCAGCAGACCTGCCCCACGCAGGCCATCGCCTTCGGCTCGCTCGCGGATCCCGCCCAGCGCGTCACCCAGCTCCACGAGGACGAGCGTGCCTACCGGCTGCTGCACGAGCTGGGCACCCGTCCCCGCACCGCCCACCTCATCCGCCTGCGAAACCCCAACCCCGCCCTCGTGGCCGCGGCCCCCGCTGAGGCGGCGTCGGCGCACGAAGGAGGTCACTGACCGTCATGGCCGAGACCGCTCACGCACTCCCGCTCGACCCGCTCGAGCCCCGGGACCTCGTCGCGCCGCACCACGACGACAAGTCCCTCAATGAAACGCTGCTGGACCATGTCTGGCGCAAGCCCGGCAAGGGCTGGTTCATGCTGCTGGGCATCACGTCCGCGGCGCTGGGCCTGCTCGTCGTCGGCGTGACCTACACCCTGGCGCGCGGCATCGGCGTGTGGGGCAACAACCAGCCGGTCGGCTGGGCGTTCGACATCATCAACTTCGTCTGGTGGGTCGGTATCGGCCACGCCGGCACGCTCATCTCCGCCATCCTCCTGCTCTTCCAGCAGAAGTGGCGCACGAGCATCAACCGCTTCGCGGAAGCCATGACGCTGTTCGCGGTCATGTGCGCGGGCCTCTTCCCGCTGCTCCACACGGGCCGTCCCTGGTTCGCCTTCTGGCTGTTCCCCTACCCCAGCACCCTGGGCGCGTGGCCGCAGTTCCGCTCGCCGCTGGTGTGGGACGTGTTCGCCATCTCGACGTACCTCACGGTGTCCGCGCTCTTCTGGTTCGTGGGCCTCATCCCGGACCTGGCCGCCCTGCGGGATTCGTCCAAGACGAAGCTCCAGCGCACCATCTACGGCCTGTTCGCCCTGGGCTGGCGCGGCTCCGGCCGCCACTGGCACAACTATAAGATCGCCTACCTGCTGCTCGCCGGCCTTTCGACGCCGCTCGTGGTGTCCGTGCACACCATCGTGTCGTTCGACTTCGCCGTGTCGCAGCTGCCCGGCTGGCACGCGACCATCTTCCCGCCCTACTTCGTGGCCGGCGCCGTGTTCAGCGGCTTCGCGATGGTCATCACGCTCATCGTGCCCGCCCGCAAGTACCTGGGCCTCCGGGACGTCATCACCGACCGCCACCTGGAGAACATGAACAAGGTCATCCTCGCGACGGGCCTCATCGTGTCCTACGGGTACATGATGGAGCACTTCATCGCCTGGTACTCCCAGAACCAGTACGAGCTCTGGACGTTCTATGTGAACCGCGCCACGGGCCCCTACGCTGGCGTGTACTGGCTGATGATCACCTGCAACGTGGTGACGCCGAACATCTTCTGGTTCAAGAAGTGCCGCACCAGCATCCCCATCATGTGGGTGGCCTCCATCGCCGTGAACATCGGCATGTGGTGCGAGCGCTTCATCATCATCGTCACGTCGCTCTCCCAGGACTTCCTGCCCTCGTCGTGGGACCTCTACCGCCCGACCTGGGTGGACTGGTCCATCTACATCGGCACGCTGGGCCTGTTCGGCACCCTGTTCCTCCTGTTCCTCAAGTTCGTTCCCGCCGTCGCGGTGAGCGAGGTGAAGGAGCTCCAGTTGGAGCTCAAGCACGCCGCCCACGCCGCCCATGGCAACGGACACCACGGCTCGGACGCCGCGGCCACCCACGGAGCGCACTAGCATCATGGAAGCCAAGGTCCTCGATTCCTGGGTGCTGGCCGAGTTCGCCACGCCGGAAGCCCTCGTGGATGCCACCCGGCAGATGCGAGAGAAGGGCTTCCTGGGCATGGACACCTACTCCCCCTACCCGCTGCACGGCGGGTCGGAGGCGCTGGGTCTGCCGCCCTCGCGCGTGCCCTTCATCGCCCTGGGCGGCGGTCTCACCGGCATGGTGACCGCCCTCACGATGCAGACGTGGATGAACACCATCGACTACCCGCTCAACATCGGCGGTCGTCCGCTCCTGAGCCTCCCGGCGTGGGTGCCCATCACGTTCGAGCTGAGCGTGCTGTTCGCCGCGTTCGGCATCTTCTTCGGCCTGCTGGGCCTCAGCCGGCTGCCCCAGCCCTACCACCCCGCCTTCGAGGCGGAGGCCTTCCGCAGCGCGTCCACGCACGGCTACTGGCTGAGCGTGCCCCACCCCACGGGGCAGGACGCGACGGACACCACGAACCAGTTGAAGGCCCTGGGCGCCACCCAGGTGACCGTCGTCTCGGGAGAGAACGAATGAGGTGGCTCATCCCCGCCGCGGGGCTCGCCGCGCTCACGGGCTGCAACGTCAGCTCGGAGTTTCTCCAGCGCATGGAGACGCAGCCCAAGTACGAGTACTACGAGACGTCCGAGTTCTGGGCGGACGGCCGCGCCATGCGCGTGCCCCCGGCCGGGACCGTCCCGCGCGAGCGCCCGGTGGGCAACCCCGGCATCAGCACGGGCCGCAGCAACGGCGTCGCCGTCACGGCCATCCCCCTGACGGTGGACAAGCCGCTGCTCGCCCTGGGCCAGAAGAAGTACAACATCGTCTGCTCGCAGTGCCACGGCGTGCTCGGAGACGGCAACAGCGTCGTCGCGGAGAACATGGCGCTGCGCCTGCCGCCGTCCCTGCTGGAGCTCGCGGACAAGCCGGCCGGCCACTTCTACACCGCCATCAACGAAGGCTACGGCATCATGCCGTCCTTCTCGGGTGAGCTCGACACGCGTGAGCGCTGGGCCGTCGTCGCCTACGTGCGCGCGCTGCAGGCCGCCCGCAGCACCGCCGGGGCGCAGCCCGTCCCGCAGGAGAACCGATGACTGCCATGGAGCGCTACACCGGCACGCCCAAGCTGATGGTGCCCGCGTTCGGCCTGGGCGTGGTGGGCCTCGTGCTCACCGCCGTGGGGTTCTTCATGAACCCCCAGGCCACCAGCTTCAGCTATCTGCTGGGCTTCACCTACTGGGTGGGCATCAGCGTGGCCGCCCTCATCATGCTGGCCATCTTCCACACGGCGAAGGCCAAGTGGCTCATCGTCCTGCGGCGCGCCATGGAGACCATGGCCGTCTCGGTGCCCGTCTTCGCGGTGCTCATCCTCGCCTTCATCCCCTTGATGAAGTACCTCTACCCGTGGTTCCCGGGCTCGCCCCTGGCCGCGGACATCCACGGCATCGAGGTGGAGCACCTGGCCCACAAGCAGCACGGCTACCTGTTCCCCAGCTTCTTCGTCGTCCGTCAGCTCATCTACTTTGGCGTGTGGACCTTCGTGAGCCAGCGGCTGTACGGCTGGAGCACGAAGCAGGACGAGGCGGGCGGGCTGGAGCTCACCGTGAAGCAGCGCCGCTTCTCCCCGGGCGCCCTGCCCTTCCTGGCGCTGACCATCACGTTCGCGGCCTTCGACTGGCTGATGAGCCTCACGCCGCTGTGGCAGTCCACCATCTTCGGCGTCTACTACTTCGCCGGCAGCTTCCTGGCCGCCTTCTGCATGCTGACGCTCGTCACGGTCAACGCGCAGGGCAAGGACCTGTACGGCAGCCTGGTGAAGACGCCGCACTACCACAACCTGGGCAAGCTGATGTTCGCCTTCACGGCGTTCTGGGCCTACATCGCCTTCTCCCAGTTCCTGCTGGTGTGGATCGCCAACATCCCGGAAGAGGCGCCCTGGTACGGCCTGCGCATGTTCGGAGCGTGGCGCCCCATGTCCATCGCCATCTTCCTGCTGAACTTCGTGCTGCCGTTCTTCACGCTGCTGTCACGCAAGCTGAAGGAGAAGCCCCGCCTCCTGGGGGTGGCGGCCGTCTACCTGCTTCTCATGCACGCCGTGGACCTGTATTGGCTCATCTGGCCGGCGTTCTCCGGCGAGGCCGGTCCGACGTTCCACTGGACGCTCATCACGGCCTTCGTGGGCGTGGGCGGCATCGCGGTGGGCTACGCCCTCATGAAGGCGCGCGGAAAGTACACGCTGCCGGTGAAGGACCCCTACATCGCGGAGTCCCTGAGGTACGTGCAGCCATGAAGAAGACCCAGTCCGAAGTCGAATCGCGGGTCATCGTCGGCGCGCATGGCGTGGCGGCCGAGGAAGACCACATCGTCATGGGGAAGGTCGTCGGCATCGGCGTCGGTGCCATGGTCCTCTTCTTCGCGGGCGCGGTGTGGGCCTGGCGCGTCCAGGTCGTGACGATGCAGGAGGCCCAGCCGGACGGCCCTCCGCCCCGTCCGGCCGCGGTGGGCCAGTACGAGATTGGCATCGTGAACCAGCGCCTGTTCGAACAGGACTGGCGCGCGACCGAGAAGCTGGGCGGCCAGCAGCAGGCGCTGAAGAACGGCTGGGGTGACCAGCCGGGCGTCGCGGCCCACAAGCCGCTGGAGCAGGCCATGGACCAGGTCATCACGACCGAGGCCCAGAAGGCCCGCGAGCCGGCCCCGGCGCCCACGCCGGCCCCGGAGCCCGCGCCTCACGTGGCGCCCCCGGCTCCTGCCCCGAAGAAGTAGGCTCCTCCCGCACCTCCTACCCCGAGCCGTCCTGCCCCCATGCCGTCCCACTTCCACTCCCCCTCCGCCCGCGCCGCCGGGCTCCTGGCGGCGCTCGCGCTGGTGCTCACCAGCGCCACGCCCGCGTTCGCCCTGCCGGGTGGAGGCAAGACGCCCCGCGCCATCCTGGAGGCGGACTCCGACCTGCCCCCGCCGGTGACGGGCGTGGACGTGTTGGAGCACCTGGGGGAGCCGCTCCCCCTGGAGACGCGCTTCCTGGACTCGAATGGGGACGAGGTGCGGCTGGGGACGCTGCTGTCGAAGACGCGCCCCACCCTGCTCACGCTCGTGTACTACGAGTGCCCCATGCTCTGTAACCTGGTCATCAACGAGCAGGTCCGCGTGATGCGCGAGCTGGGCCTGGAGCTGGGCAAGGACTACGAGGCCGTCACCGTCAGCATCGACCCGAAGGACACCCCGGTGCAGAGCGCCGAACGGCGGCGCAAGTACCTCCAGTCCATGGGCAAGCCGGAGACGGCCCCCTGGCATTTCCTCACCGGCACCGACGAGAACATCCACAAGCTCGCCGATGCCGTGGGCTTCAAGTACACGTATGAGCCGAGCACGAAGCAGTACGCCCACCCCGCGGTGGTCACCGTGCTCACCCCGGAGGGGAGCATCTCCCGCTACCTCTACGGCACGTCGTTCGACCGCAAGGACGTGAAGCTTTCGCTGCTGGAAGCTGCGGGCGGTCGGGTCGGGACGAGCGTCGATCGCATCGTCATGTCCTGTTTCAAGTATGACACCGCCACGCGGCGGTACGGTTTCTACATCTTTGGTTTCATCCGCCTGGGCTCCCTGGCTGTCTTCGGCGCCCTGGCCACGATGCTGATCTATTTCTGGAGGCGCGAGCTGAAGAAAGGCGCGACTACATGAGCGACCTGGCCAACCAATTCCTGTTCCTCCCGGAGCGCGCGTCCACGTTCGCGGAACGGGTCGACTTCCTGCACTACTTCGTCGTCGGCACGACGATGGTGATGTCCGCGGGCGTCGGTCTCGCGGCGCTCTTCATGTTCTTCCGCTACCGTCGGCGGGAGGCCCACCAGACGACGGAATACGTCGTGCCGGACCTGAAGACGGAGTTCCTCTTCGTCTCCGTCCCGCTGGTGTTCTTCCTGGCGTGGTTCGCCATCGGGTTCCGGGACTTCACCTGGTACACCACTCCGCCCAAGGACTCGATGGATGTCTACGTCATGGGCAAGCAGTGGATGTGGAAGTTCTCCTACCCGGAGGGCCCCAACGGCGTGAACGTGCTGCACGTGCCGGCGAACCGCCCGGTGCGCCTGCTCATCACGTCCCGCGACGTCATCCACTCCTTCTACGTCCCGTCCTTCCGCATCAAGATGGACGCGCTGCCGGGCCGCTACACGCAGGCCTGGTTCGAGGCGACGAAGCCCGGCACGTACCAGGTGCTCTGCACCGAGTACTGCGGCCTGTCGCACTCGAAGATGCTGGCGGAGGTCGTCGTGCTCGCGCCGGAGGACTACGAGAACTGGCTGAAGGAGCAGCAGCGCGGCCGCCTGCAGGACCGGCAGGACGCGCTGGCGGACACCTCGCTGGTGCCGCCCGTCGCCCGCATGGCCGAGCAGGGCCAGAAGCTGGTGGGCACGCAGGGCTGCCTCAAGTGCCACTCGGTGGACGGCTCGAAGCACATCGGCCCCACCTTCCTGGGCCTCTACGAGCGCACGGAGCGGCTCGATGACGGCCAGGAGATCCGCGTGGACGAGGCCTACATCACGCAGTCGATGATGGACCCGGGCGCGCACATCGTCGCCGGCTACCAGAACGTGATGCCGACCTACCAGGGCAAGCTCCAGGGCCCTGAGTCCGCCGCCATCGTCGAGTACATCAAGACGCTGCGCACTCCGAACGTGCGCGAGAGCGCTTCCGAGGGACCCGCCTATGACCCCATCCAGTAGCATCGCCGCGCCGGGGGCCGCCCCCGGCCATGAGGCGACCGACGACCACGGCCACCACCCGAGCTACCTGACGGACGGCACCACGGTGAAGTCGTGGCTGCTGACGGTGGACCACAAGCGCATCGGCATCATGTACATGATCTGGGTGCTGCTGTTCTTCCTGGTGGGCGGCATCTTCGCGCTGCTCATCCGGATCGAGCTGCTCACGCCCGGCCCGACCATCATGGACGCGATGACGTACAACCGCGTCTTCACGCTGCATGGCATCGTCATGATCTTCTTGTTCATGATCCCTGCCATCCCCTCCATCTTCGGCAACTTCCTGCTGCCGCTGATGCTGGGCGCCAAGGACGTGGCGTTCCCCCGGCTGAACCTGCTGTCGCTCTACGTGTACCTGGCGGGCGCGGGCTTCGCGCTCTGGGGCATGCTCAACGGCGGCCTGGACACCGGCTGGACGTTCTACACGCCGTACAGCGCGCACACGACGACCACGGTCGCGCCGGTGCTCTTCGGCGCGTTCATCATCGGGTTCAGCTCCATCCTCACGGGCATGAACTTCATCGTCACCACGCACACCATGCGGGCGCCGGGCATCACCTGGTTCAAGATGCCGCTGATGGTCTGGGCGCTCTACGCGACCAGCTGCATCCAGGTGCTGGCGACGCCGGTGATTGGCCTGCTGACGCTGCTGGTGGCGGCGGAGAACCTGTTCAGCCTGGGCATGTTCGACGTGGCCCGCGGCGGCGACCCGGTGCTCTTCCAGCACCTGTTCTGGTTCTACAGCCACCCGGCCGTGTACATCATGGTGCTGCCGGCGTTCGGCGTGATGAGCGAGATCGTCTCCGCGTTCAGCCGCAAGAACATCTTCGGCTACCGCGCGGTGGCGTACTCCTCCCTGGGCATCGCGTTCGTGGGCTTCTTCGCCTGGGGCCACCACATGTTCGTGTCCGGCCAGTCCACCTTCAACGCCGGCGTGTTCGGCGTGCTGACGATGCTGGTGGGCGTGTTCACCGCCATCAAGGTCTTCAACTGGGTGGGCACCGTCTACAAGGGCGCGGTGGAGTTCAGCACCCCGTTCGCCTACTTCTGCGGCTTCCTGTTCTTCACCGTGTTCGGCGGCATGACGGGCATCGCGGTGGGCACGGTGTCGCTGGACGTGCCGTGGCACGACACGTACTTCGTCGTGGCGCACTTCCACTTCATCATGGTGGGCGCGACGATCATGGCCTTCCTGGCCGCGCTCCACTACTGGTTCCCGAAGATGTTCGGGAAGATGTACCACGAGGGGTGGGGCCTGGTTTCCGCGGCCCTCATCATCCTGGGCTTCAACGCGACGTTCATCCCCCAGTTCCTCGTGGGCAACGCGGGCATGCCGCGCCGCTACTACGAGTACCCGGAGCGCTTCCAGGCGCTGAACGTGGCGTCCACGGCGGGCGCGTCGCTGCTCGCGTTCGGGTTCATCATCATCGCGGTGTACCTGACGTACGCGCTCATCTACGGCGAGCGCGTGGACAACCCGTGGCACAGCAAGGGCTACGAGTGGCTGACCATGTCCCCTCCGCCCACGCACAACTTCATTGGCCCGCAGCCGACGTATCCCGAGGAGCCGCACTTCTACGTGGATCCGAAGAAGGCCGAGGGCGAGGTGTCGGATGTCTAGCGCGCACGTGACGCCGGGCTCGCTGCCCGGTCCCAAGCTGGCCGCCCACTTCGCGTCGCTGGATGTCCAGAAGCACGCGGCGCGGTTGGGCATGTGGCTGTTCCTCGCCACGGAAATCCTGCTCTTCGCGGGTCTGTTCGCCTGCTACGCCTCCTACCGCTTCCTGTTCCCGGAAGCGTGGGCGGCGTCCAGCCGGAGCCTGGACCTGACGATGGGCACCATCAACACGGTGGTGCTCATCACCTCCTCGTTCACCGCCGCCATGGCGGTGCACTACGCCAAGGAGGGGAAGAACAAGATGGTGGGGCACATGTTCGTGCTCACGCTCCTGATGGCGCTGGGGTTCCTCGTCATCAAGTTCTTCGAGTACAAGCACAAGTTCCACATCGGGACGCTGCCGGGCCGGTACTACTTCTACGAAGGCATCCAGCTGCCGGGCGCGCCGCTGTACTTCACGGTGTACTTCGCCTCCACCGCGCTGCACGCGCTGCACGTCGTCATCGGCATGACGGTGCTCGCGTTCGGCACGGTGCGCGCGTACCGCGTCGGGGACTTCAACGCGAACAACTACACGCAGATCGAGCTGGGCTCCATGTACTGGCACCTGGTCGACCTGGTGTGGATCTTCCTCTTCCCGATGCTGTACCTGGTCTGAGGGTTAAGACATGGCCATCGCCAACGAATCGCATCAGGAAGAGCACAACATGCAGGAGCACCACGGCGCCGGGCGCTACGTGGTCATCTGGATCGCCCTGCTGGTGCTCACGCTCGTCACGGTCTTCACCGGCCGCATGCACCTGCCCAGCTTCGGTCTGCTGCTGGCGCTCGTCATCGCCAGCGTGAAGGGCACGCTGGTGGCGCTGTACTTCATGCACCTGTCCGAGCACCGCGGCGCGAACCGCCTGGTGTTCGGGGTGTCCATCGCCTTCGTGGTGCTGCTCATCGGCTTCACGCTGATGGACTTCGGCACCCGCTTCCGTCTGGCCAACCCCCCGGGCTCGCAGTACAGCGACCTCCAGGCGGTGGACATCGGCGCGAACAAGGCCGAGGGCCGCTCCGGCGGGCACATGGACGTCAAGCAGAAGCATGAGACGCACGAGTAGTCCGGCGTCTCACGCGGTCCCTTGAAGCACGAACGCGGCGCCCGGGATTCTTCCCTGGCGCCGCGTCGCTTTTGGACAGGACCCTCGCTGCTGCGAGACGGCTACAGCGCGACGGTCAGGTTGAAGGAGAGCGCCGTGTCGGTGGACACCTTGCCCGGGGGCGGAGAGGTGTCCGACTTCACGAGGAAGCCCACGCCCAGGGCCAGCGCGTCGGTGAGGTTCGCCATCACCTGCGTCTGGCTGCTGAAGAGCAGGCGGGACTCGGTGATGACGCTCACGAGCACCTCCGCCTCTTCCTGGAAGGTGATGTCCTTGGAGATGCCGTAGCGGAACAGGGCCCCGAAGCGCGGGCCGCCCAGGTCCACGTCCTCCAGGTCCATGCGCTCCGGGTAGTACTGGAAGCGCATTTCGCGCGCGTAGCGGAAGGCGAGGTCGGTGCGAAGCACGGACTCGCGCACGCCCAGCTTCTCGTCCCGCTTGGTGTCGAACCAGAGGATGCTGGCGCCGGCTTCACCGGAGGGCCGCGCCTCCACGCTCTTGACGTGGTCCGTGTCCACGCCCGCCAGCAGGTAGCCGCTGAGCTGCTCCGTGAAGCGGCGGTCGCCGCGCAGCTCGACGCCGGCGTTGAGGGCCACCACCTGCGACGCGGACTCGACCTCGCCCTTCAGCTGCGGCGCGCGGCTGCGGCCGTACGCGCCGTAGGCCTTCACCGAGTAGATCCAGTTGTCCGTCTTGCGCAGCGCGCTCGCGAGCCCGCTCACCGTCAGCGTGGACGCGTTGCCGGTGAGGGAGATGAGGCTCATGCCCACGCTGACGTCCCAGGTGCTGGGCTTCGCGGCGGCGGGCGCGGCGGCGGCCTCGGGCGACGGCGCGATGGGGCCACGGGCCGTCACCTCGGCCAGGCGCTCGATGGCCTCCGCGAGCCGGGCGGTGGCCTCGGCGGAGCGCTCCGCGGCGAGGGCGGCGCGCTCCGCGGCGGCGGCGGCGCGCTCCGCGGCGGGAGCATCCGCGGGGAGGGGGGCGGGCGGCATCGGGGGCGCGGGCGGAGGGACGGCGGCGGCCGGAGCACGGGCGGCGGCGGCGGGCGGCGGCGGCGGTGCGGGCGGCGTCTGGGCTTGCAGCGACGAGGCGAGCAGCAGTGCGACGGGGAGCATCGGGGTTCCTTGAGGTGAAGCAGGCACGACAACGGACCTGCAAGGGAGCGTGAAAGGCCGGCTCCCTTTCCGGCACGGAACTTCTTAGCGCATGCGGGACACGGAGCGTCCTGACCTTCTACGCTCGAAATGCGGGTCCTTGTCCGGGCCCGGTACGCGAGGACCCGCCTTGAGGCCCACCCTGCTTCCCCTGCTGTGCGCGCTGTCGTCCTGGCCCACCGTCGTCCTCGCGGGCCAGACGGTCACGGCGCCGGTGGACGTGGGCGTGGGCCCGGCGGTGTTCGTGTTCTCCGGCCCCATCGCGGACGACCAGTTCCTGCACACGGGCCTGAAGCTGTCGGTGGACGCGGTGCTGGACAAGGAGTGGCTGCGCAAGAACCAGCGCGTCATCCCGCTCCGCTACCGCAAGCAGGCCAAGCAGTTGGAGGAGGTCCGCATCTCCCCGTCCATCTTCATCCCGGACTCCTTCATCATCTCCCCCAAGTGGCGGAACACGGGGATGTACGGGGTGACCTTCAAGCCGCTGGGCGTGGGGCTGCCGCTGACGTCCAGCCCGGTGCGCTTCAAGCTGGGCGTGGGGCTGGTGTTGACGTACGCGTACATCTTCTCCGACACGCTGCCAGACACGCACTTCCTGCGGCCCGGCGCGAACGTGGGCGCGGACCTGGAGTTCCAGCTGGCGAAGAGCTTCCTCATCAGCGTGGGGTGGGAGTCCACCTTCTACGTGCCGCAGGAGCTGGGCGGGCTGGGGCTGCCGGACCGCGTGGGCGACGGCATCTTCCACGTGGGGCAGGCGTACCTGCAGTTCCACTTCCGCTTCCCGTACACCACGCGGTTGTAGCGCTCGCGCCGGGGCGGCTCTCGTGCCTAGCCTGCCCGGCACCATGTCCCTCGTCCTCGCCACCGACGCGCAGAAGGCGCAGCGCGACGCCGTCACCCATGCCGCGTGGGGCTCGCCCCTCAGCGTGCCGCAGTATCAGGAGCGCGAGGCGCGGCTGCGCGCGCACGCGTGGAGCCGCGAGGGCATGAACACGTGGCTGTGGCTCGCGGACGACGGCCGGGTGCTGGCGTCCTGCGAGACCTTCCACACCGACAGCTTCCTCCGGAGCGCGAACGGACAGCTGACGCCAGGGGACAGCTACGCCATCGCCAGCGTCTTCACGGAGGACCACCTGCGCGGCCGGGGGCATGCCACGCGGTTGATGGACGCCGTCGCCGCGGAGCTGGAGCGCGTGGCGCCGCGTCCGCATTCGGTGGTCCTCTTCTCCGATGTCGGGGCACCGCTGTATCGCCGGTCGGGATACCTCGAGGTGCCCGCGTGGGACTGGCACCTGGACGCCTCGGCGGCGCCGGCGAGCCGACCGGTGGAGGGCGGGATTCAAGAGACGGACGTCGCCTCGGCGCTCGCGCGGATGCGCCAGCCCGACGCGCCCTTCTTCCTGTGGCCCAGCGCCGCGCAGGTGGACTGGCACCTGGAGCGAGAGCGCATCTACGCGGAGCTGCTGGCGCGGCCGCGGCCCCGCACGTGCGGCGCGGTGGTGGGGGACTCCACCGCGCTCTGGACGATGATGGCGCGCTACGGCGAGCTGGTGGTGTTGATGCTGGATGCGCGCGACGCCTCCGCCGCGGAGGCGCTGCTCACGGAGGCGCGCCGCGTGGCGCACGAGGCGGGACTCAAGCGCGTGGTGTGGTGGGAGGAGGCCGCGACGGCGCCCCTGCTCGCGAGCGTGCCCGGTGCCGTGCGCGTGCAGCGGGATGGCTCGCTGCCCATGCTGCGTTCCCTGCGCGCGGGCCTGCCCGCCGCCCCCGAGGTCCCCTTCCCTCGCGCCCTCTGGGTGTGAGGCCATCCGCGCTCCCAGCCCGGTGGACCTGGCGAAGACGCCCACCCGGATGTGTCAGGCGGCGACAGGTCCCCTAGGATGCGCGCCATGGCGGAACGAAGGCGCATCATCGAGGGCACCTGGAACTGCACATCCTGTGGCGCCAAGAGCATCCCGGCCCGACACAAGAACTGCCCCTCCTGCAACAATCCGCGGGAGCTCAGCGGCAAGGAGTCGGAGTTCGACTTCGGGGACGTGGACGCGGCCTCCGGGAAGTCCCTCCGCGAGGGCGTCACCGATGCACAGGCGCTGGAGCTGGCGGGCGCGGGTGAGGACTGGTTCTGCGCCTACTGCGGCGCGGCCAACCGGGGTGACGGCACCCGGTGCCGGCAGTGCTCCGCCGAACGGGGCTCGGATGCGAAGACGGCGGCGCGCGCGGACCTGTCCCCCCGGGCGCCTCCGAAGCCCGCGCCGAAGCCCCGGCGCCTGGGCAAGGTGGCGCTCATCGTGTTGGGCGTCTTGAGCTCGTGCTGCCTGGGGACCTGCGCGGTGGGCATCTGGGGCAACCTGAAGCATGAGTTCAAGGGCGAGGTGGTGGCGACGAGCTGGCGCCGCGCGCTGGTGCAGGAGCGCTTCACGCCAGAGACGCACACGGGCTGGAGGGACGAGCTGAGCTCCACCGCCCCGCGCATGCCGGTGAACGGCGCGGGTGAGGTGGCGGGCGTGACGAACATCCGCGACTGCGTGTCCCGGCAGCGGGGGACGCGCCGGGTGGCGGATGGCACGCAGCGCGTGTGCCGGACGAAGACGCGCAAGGTGGCCTGTGGCACCGAGGAGAAGTGCCGGCGCCGCGACAAGGGCAACGGCTTCGCCGAGGAGGTCTGCCACGACGAGACGAAGTACTGCAACGAGTCCTACGAGGACTGCTCCACGGAGACGCGCTACCGCAACGAGCCCGTCTACGCGCAGCAGTGCGCCTACGACACGTATGCGTGGAAGCCGGTGGGCACCCGAGAGCTCAAGGGCACGGAGGAGCCCCCGCGCTGGCCGGAGCTCACCGCGGGGACGAACGAGCGGGTGCGGCGCGAAGAGGACTACACCGTGCTGGTGCGCTACGAGGATGACGGGGCGAAGCAGCACGCGTTGAAGCCCACGCGCGAGGACGAGTTCCTTGCGTGGAAGAAGGGACAGGGCGTCACGCTCACCGTGACGAACCTGGGCAAGGTGGAGCAGGCTGTCCGCCGCTGACGGGAGCGACATGGAGTGCACCTGCTGTGGCGCCTGCTGCGTGGCGCCAGACATCGCCGCGCTGGACAAGCCCCTGGGGCTGAGGTGCCCGCACCTGGGCGCGGACAACCTCTGCACGGTCTACGAGCGGAGGCCGCAGGTGTGCCGGGACTACGCGGCGGACGAGGTGTGCCGCCGCATCGAGGCCCCCACGCTGGAGGAGCGCGTGCACAACTACCTGGCGCTGTTCCAGCTCACCGGGGAGGCGGAGGCCGTGCGGAAGTCCGGCTGCGCCTCCATGCGGATGGCGCGGACCCTGGGAGCACGCAAGTGAGGTTCCAACCCACCGAACCGTTCGTCCCCGCGCCGGGCCTTGGCGGCGCGCACGCGCAGACCATCTTCGCCTCGCTCGCGCGGCCCACCCACGTGCCGCCCCTGCGCCGGGAGCGGCGCGAGCTGCCGGATGGGGACTTCGTCGACCTGGACACCTTCGACGGCCCGGCGGGCGCGCCACACGTGGTGGTGCTGCACGGCCTGGAGGGTTCGTCCCAGGCGGGCTACGTCACGGAGGTGCTGAGGGGCGCGGCGAAGCGGGGCTGGGGCGCCACCGCCATCAACTTCCGCTCGTGCAGCGGGGAGCCGAACCGGCTCGCGCGGGCGTACCACTCCGGGGACACGGCGGACACGCTGCTCGTGATGGCGGACGTGAGCAGGCGGCTCACCGGGCCGATGCTGGCGGTGGGGTTCTCGCTGGGCGCCAACGTGCTGTGCCGGCTGCTGGAGGAGACGGGAGCCCAGGCGCCCGTGGCCGCCGCCGCGTCCATCAGCGCGCCGTACGACCTGGACGCCTGCTGCCGGAAGCTGGACGGCGGCGGGGGCTTCCACTGGCTCTACCGTGAGCGGTTCCTGCGCACGCTCAAGCACAAGGCCCGCGCGAAGCTCCAGCGGTTCCCGGATGCGTTCGACGGAGCGCGCATGCAGGCGGCGCGCACCATCCGCGGCTATGACGACGTCGTCACCGCGCCGCTGCATGGCTTCCGGGATGCGGAGCACTACTACCGGGAGGCGTCCTCGGGGCCCCGGCTCGCGGACATCCGCCGGCCCACGCTGCTCCTGAGCTCCGCGGATGATCCGATGCTGGAGGCGCCGGTGATTCCGCCCTCCGCCCGGGACAACCCGTCCTTGAGCGTGGTGCTGACGGAGCGGGGCGGACACGTGGGCTTCGTCGCGGGCAGCGTGCGACGGCCGTACTTCTGGGCCGAGGCCCAGGCGCTCGCGTTCTTCGAGCAGGTGCTCGCCGGTTGATCAACCGAAGAAGAGCGTGAAGCCGAGCTTCGCGGACGGCCGCAGGGTCCGCATCATCCACGACTCCGTCTCCACGGGAGACAGCGAGTCGCGGAAGGGCTCATCGAGCTTCTGGAGGCTGGGGACATCCATCTCCATCAGGCTCATGCCGCCGCGCACGAAGAAGCTGATCCGCCGGGTGGCGTTGAACTCCAGGCCCAGGTGCGCACTGGCGTACGAATAGCCGACGCGCTCCATGGAGGAGGAGGGCAGCTGCGTCCGGTCCGCGAGCCGCCGGCTCAGCGTCTCCGCGCTCGCGGCCTGGGCGTGTCCGAACTCCAGCGACAGCGAAGGCGAGAACCGGCCTCGCAGCGGGAGCAGCGTGAGGCCTGCTCGCGCGGCGCCGCGCAGACCGTTGTGCGCGCCACCGATGTGCAGCCTCAGATAGGGAGACGGCCGGAAGACGCCGGAGAGCCCCGCGCCCTCGGGCATGCCCGCGTCGAGCATCAGACCGAATGGCGCGAGCCGCTCTGGGTCGCTCGTCCGGACGCGGATCTCCTGTGACTGGGCAATGGCCGTGTGCGCGGCGAAGACGATCACCGCCGCGGTGACAATGGACACCGCTCCCATGAGGCGACTCCCCGTTCCAGACATCGCGGCCACGCGCGATGAGATTTGCGAGGTACGCCGGCTCCCGAGCACGCGCTCCATGGGCTCCGGCTGTGTGTTGCTCCCCCCGACCCGCCACTCCACGCCCGCTCCTGCCCCACGTCCGGTGCTGAATGTCGCGTCGCCTTGACGCCGCCGATGGCTGGCTCACGAAGCGCCCTCCGCCACGTCGTGCATCCCTGCCCGTCACTGCGTCCGTCCGGCGACCCTGACCGCGTTGCCGGACTCCCCCAACCTGCGCACTGCCCCATCCCGCCGCCCAGCCCCGTACCGCGTCCTGCTTGCTGCCTTGCTCGACCGCGCTGCCACCCCGTGCCGCGTGCTGCCCCGTCCCGCCCGTCCAACACCGTGCTGCCCTGCTGATCCGTGCTGCTCGCTGCTCCGTCCCTCCGTCTGCGCTGCGTCCGCCCTGCCCTGCTGATCCGTGTTGCCTGCTGCCCCGTCCCGCCCGTCCTGCCCCGTTCAACCGTTCTGCCCCATCCCGCCCGACCCCGTCCTGCCTCGCTGCCCCATCCCGCCCGTCCTGCTCCGTTCAACCTTGCTGCCCCGTCCCGCCCGTCCTGCCTTGCTGCCCCATCCCGCCCGTCCTGCCCCGCTCAACCTTGCTGCCCCATCCCGCCCGACCCCGTCCTGCCTTGCTGCCCCGTCCCGCCCGTCCTGCTCCGTTCAACCTTGCTGCCCCGTCCCGCCCGTCCTGCCTCGCTGCCCCGTCCCGCCCGTCCTGCCCCACTCAACCTTGCTGCCCCGTCCCGCCCGTCCTGCCTTGCTGCCCCGTCCCGCCCGTCCTGCCCCGTTCAACCTTGCTGCCCCGTCCCGCCCGTCCTGCCTTGCTGCCCCGTCCCGCCCTGTTCACCACGAAGCAGTACGGCTCCCCCCCACCGACTCCGTCCCCCACCGCACTGCCCGTCCCTGCTGCCGGAGAGCCTTAGCATTCGCCGTGCCGACGCCTTTCCAGACATCATTCACCTGAAACATCAATCACTTGGCTCACTCGGTCCCTCTGAACAGGCCGGGCTGTAAGCACCGAGCCGGAAAAAACTCCTGACCCTCCGGGGCCCCGGCCTAACGTGTGACAGCCTTGTTGACGGGATGATGGAGGAACCCTTGCGCCTTCCGGTCGCCGCCGCACTGCTCAGCCTGGTCGCCTGCTCCGAATCGACCGAAGGCACCACCCCGAAGCTCGAAGGTCTCATCAATCCGCTCCAGCGGCTCGTCACCCCCGCGCGCGTGTGCAACGCGGGTGGCGGCCCGGCGGGATGGCGCCTGGAGCTCATCGGCAGTCGCTTCACCCCCGTGCCCCGCGACGCGCTCACCGACACGCCCACCGTGGAGCTGCCGCAAGTGACGCTGAGCGGTCCCAGCGACTACACGCTCCCCGCGGACCACCTGTCCTTCGCGCGCACCGAGCTCATGCGGATGGACCTGCCTACCCGCGACAGCACGCCCGCGAACACGCTGCCCCCCGGCGCCTATACCGTCGCCGTCACGAACCCCCTGGGCGGCACCGCCGAGCTCGCGGAGGGCCTGCACGTCGTGCCCCCGCCCCAACTCACGACCCTCACCGCGCCCCAGGGCTTCCACTACAGCGACGGCAGCCCGCTCATCATCGAAGGCAGCGGCTTCCGCGCGGACGCGCTGCCGCTCATCACCCTTCAGCGCGAGGGCCTGGAGGACCAGCCGCTCTTCACCCTCGCCGTCATCTCCGAGACGCGCATCGAGACCGAGGTGCCTCCCGCGACGCCCGAAGGCACCTACGCCCTCACCCTCACCAACCCCGAGGGCTGCTCCGTCACCCGTCCCCAGGCCCTCACCGTCACCTATCCGAAGCTGGGCACCGTCACGCTGGCGCCCCGGAGCGGGCCCGCGAGCAGCGACACACCCATCACCCTCACCGTGGCCGGTAACGGCGCCCCCCTGTCCCCCGGCCACCACGACGTGTACCTCGTCGCGCCCGTGAAGGCGGACCCCGGCCAGCTCGTGAACATCCCGCTGCGCGACGTGACGTTCGACTCCGCGACCCAGCTCCGCGCCACCGTGCCCACCTGCGCGGGCTTCGAGCCGCCGCCCAGCACCGACCCCACCTGCCCCAGCGGCGTCGTCCCCGGCGGTCCCTATGGCCTCGTCGTGACGGACCCCAGCGGCGCGGTGGCCCACGTGCCCGCGGCGTCCGGCTTCACCGTCTCCGGCTCCCCCTCTCCATGATGAACGCCCTCGCCCTGCTCACGGTCGCGGCGCTGGCCGCCGCCCCTTCCCCTTCCAGCAAGAAGGACCGGGAGGGCCCCCTCTTCCTCGCGCCCAAGGTGGGCTTCATCAAGCCGCTCACGTCGCTCGGCGGCGACCTCTACCTGGCCGGAGAGGTGGGCTACCTCACGCCCCTGCTCCAGCGGCGCCTCGCGCTGGTGCTGGAGGTGAACTACCACCGGCCCTCCACGTCGGGGACGCTGCGCGGGCCCTCACTCAACAACCTGGGCCAGCCCGTGGAGGCCCCGTACACGCTGGCCGAGCGCGAGGTCGCCATCCAGCTGTCCGCCGTGTTCCGCTTCCCCCGCGCGCTCGGGCCGCTCACGCCCTACGTGGGCGCGGGCCCCGGCCTGTACCTGCACCGCGCGACGGTGGAGTCGTTCGACAGCACCGCGTCGGAGAGCGGCGGCGGGCTCGGGTTCCAGGCGCTCGCGGGCGCGGAGCTGCCCGTGGGCCCCGGCGGCGTCTTCCTGGAGGCGAAGTTCCACTTCGCCCCGGTGGGCTTCATCACCACCGGCGACGTGAACGTGGGCGGGGTGCTCGCGGCCCTGGGCTACCGCCTGCGCCTGTAAGGACCCACCGGACTCAGGCCCGCCCCACCGGCGGGCGCAACATCCGTAGCAGGTGCTGGGCCAGCAGGTCGCGCACCGCCTGGATCACCGACGCCATCAGGTGGTGCAGCGACTCCGCGGTGTCGCCGTGGGCCTCGCGCACGCGCTCCGAGCGACCGTCGAAGATGCGCAGCCGGCCGGGCACCAGCGAGATGACCGGCAGCGACGGGTGCCGCTTGCGCAGCAGCCCCAGGAACAACGGGTGGTCCTCGTCCGGGCGGCGCAGGTCCACCACCACCAGCGCGGGCTTGTTCTCCGCGATGGACGCGAAGGCGTCGTCGGGCTCGCCGGTGGCGGACACCTCCACGTCGGGCTCCGCGTCCAGGAAGCGGCTCAGCAGCGCGCGGGACGCCGCATGCGGGCTGACGACGAGGACCCGCATCAGCGCGCCCACGGCCGGAAGGGCGCGGGCCTCCACGCGAAGGGGAGCGCACGGCGGGCTGCTGCGGAGTGGGAGCACATGGGTTCAGCAGGTAACGCCCGGCCCCCCATCAAAGCAACCCGCCCCGCGTCCAGAAGGCATGCCGTGCCGCCAGGCAGTCAATCGTCCGCGCCCGTGGCTTCTTCCAGTCCCACGGGCCAGAGTGGCGCGGCGCCTTCCAACCCGCTACTTCCCTTCCCCCGCGCGCCCCCTCCCACGTCGGTTCCCCGTCCCGAGCGTCCGTCATCGAGCCCCTGACCTCCCCCCTCACCGAGCTGCACTACGACAGCGGCACGCTGGTGGCCCCGACGCTGCCCGAGGACGCGCGCCTGCACGCCCTCTTCCAGAAGGACGGACGCACGGGCGTCTTCCGGGCGCCGGCGCTGCACTACCGCGACGTGGTGATGCGCCTGCGCGAATGCGGGCTGCCCTATGAGGACCGCGCGAAGCGCTTCGAGCCGGTGGAGCTGCCGCTCACGGTCCCCATCGAGCCCTTCCCCCACCAGCGCGCGGCGCTGGACGCGTGGACGCGCGCGGGAGGCCGAGGGCTGGTGGAGCTGCCCACCGGCGCGGGCAAGACGCTGCTGGCGGTGCTGGCCATCGCGTGGGTGAAGCGGCCCACGCTGGTGGTGGTGCCCACGCTGGACCTGATGGCGCAGTGGCAGGGCGTGCTGGCGAAGCACTTCCCCGGGCCCGTGGGAATGGTGGGGGGCGGCGTCAACGACCGGCAGACGCTCACGGTGACGACGTACGACTCCGCCGCGATGCAGATGGAGTTCACCGGCAACCGCTTCGGCCTGCTCATCTGCGACGAGTGCCACCACCTGCCCGCGCCCAGCTACCGCTTCATCGCGGAGGGCACGCTCGCGCCGTACCGCCTGGGCCTCACCGCGACGCTGGAGCGCGCGGACGGCGGCGAGCGCGTGTGCGAGGAGCTGCTGGGCCCGCTGGTGCACCGCACCGGCATCGACGAGCTCCAGGGGCAGTACCTGGCGCCCTACGAGGTCCGCCGCATCGAGGTGCCGCTGACGCCCGACGAGAAGACGCGCTACGACGAGGCGCGGGGCCGCTACCTCACCTTCGTGCGCCGGCTGGGCGTGCCCCTGGCGTCGCCGGAGGGCTGGGCCCGCTTCCTCGCGCAGAGCCAGCGCAGCGACGAGGGCCGCGCGGCCTACCGCGGCTACCGCGAGCAGCGCCGCATCGCCCTCACCTCCAGCGGAAAGCTGGACGCGCTCTGGCGCATCCTCCTGGAGCACCGCGAGGACCGCGTCATCGTCTTCACCGACGACAACGAGACCGTCTACACCCTGGCCCGCAGGCTGCTCCTCCCGGCGCTCACGCACCACACGCCGCTGCCGGAGCGCAAGGCGCTGCTGGCCGCGTTCGCCAGCGCGGAGCTGCCGGTGCTGCTCACCTCGCGCGTGCTCAACGAAGGCGTGGACGTGCCGGACGCGCGCGTGGGCGTGGTGCTCAGCGGCAGCGGCAGCGTGCGTGAGCACGTGCAGCGCCTGGGCCGCATCCTGCGAAAGCGCCCCGGCAAGCGCGCCCTCCTCTACGAGGTCTGCTCCGCGCAGACGGCGGAGAGCGGCATCAGCGAGCGCAGACGGCAGCACCGCGCCTACCAGGACCCGGAGGGACCTCCCGATGCTGACGCGTGAACTGCTCGCCTCGCGCGTGCGCGAAGGCATCCTGCGGCCCTCCTTCGTCAAGACACACGACCCGTCCCTCCAGGCGCTCGCGAAGGAGCTGCTCGCGGACGCGGAGGCCCTCCGCGGCCAGAGCCGCGACGACGTGGAGGAGACCTTCAGCCTCAAGGCCGGCGCGTTCAGCCGCCCCAAGGTGGCGCGCGGGCTGGTGAAGCTGCTCCTGGACCGGCTCCTCTTCGACGAGGCCGGAGAGGGCGCCCTGGACGCGCGCTGGCGCACGCTGCTCGTGGGCTCGAAGGTGCTGCGCACGCTGCCCCCGGACACCTCGCTGGAGGCCTACGAAGCGCGCCTCACCGAGGCCCTGGGCGCGCCTCTGCCGGAGGTGCGCGAGGCGCTCTACTCGGACCTGCCCGGCAACCGGAAGCTGCTCGGCTGGGACGGCGAAGCGCTCACGCCGCAGGGCCTGCTGGACCGCTACAACCTGGCGCTCGCGCAGGGGCCGCTCCTCAACGCCCGGCGCCTCACGCTGCGCGCGCGCTCGCCGGAGCTTTTGCGCGTGCGCAAGCTTTTGCGCTGGCTGAAGTTCTGCCGCCTGGTGGCCGAGGTGCGGCGCGACGGCGAGGACTGGTCCCTGGAGGTGGAGGGCCCCGGCGCGATGCTGGCCCTCCAGAAGAAGTACGGCCTCCAGCTGGCCAGCTTCCTGTCCGTGGTGCCCATCCTGGAGCGCTGGGAGCTGTCCGCGGTGCTGGAGGACGCGCGCAAGCGCTCCACGCTCCAGCTGAGCCACGAGGATCCGCTGGTGTCCCCGCTGCCGGCCGCGCTGGGCCACGTGCCGCCGGAGGTGTCCGCGCTGGCCGACGGCTTCGAGGATGAGGCGTGGGAGCTGGACCTGACGCCCCTGCCGCGTCACACCGGCGCCGCGGGCCTGTGCGTGCCCGACCTCACCTTCCGCCACCGGAAGACAGGCCACGAGGTCGCGCTGGAGCTGTTCCACGCGTGGCACGCGGCGCCGCTGTCGCGCCGGTTGTCGGAGCTGCGCGCGCGCCCCGACGCCGGACTGCTGCTGGGCGTGGACCGCGCGCTGGCGAAGGAAGCGGCGGAGCGGCAGGTGCTGGAGGAGCACCCGCAGGTGGTGCTCTTCAACGGCTTCCCCTCCGTCCGCAAGCTGCGGGAGCGGCTGTCACGCTGGGACGGCGCGGCGCCGGCCTGAGAGCGTGGGCGCTCCGCGCTTCAGCTCCGGGGTTTGAACTGCGAGGCCAGCACGCTGAGGATGCGGATGGAGCCCCGGTCCAGCTGCTTCGCGCGGCGCAACAGCCGGCGCAGCTCCGCGGATTCGCCGTAGTCGGACGGGGGCTCCGCGGCCCACTTCACGTCCTGCGACGGCTTGAGCCCCAGCGCCTCGTCCGCGGAGATGGACAGCACCACGCACAACCGCCGGAAGGTCTGGATGCTGGGCAGCATGTGCCCGCGCTCCAGGCGCCCATAGACTTCACTCGCGATGCCGATGCGCTCCGCCACGTCCGCCTGGGTCAGGTTCAGACGGGTGCGGGCGACACGGGCCGCTCCTCCGAGCCGGGATGCGAGGGTCTTTTCCATGGGGTCGTTAACCTACCGGGTTCGCCCATGTCGATATGACTTGAGAGGTTGGCTTCCAAGAACTTCCGGGGTAGGCTTTTCGCGACACAACCTCTTGCGTCAAGCCCGTTCGGACCACCCATCGCCTTCATGCGAGAGCCCTCCACCTCCCTCCCCAGCTTCCTCTTCGTGGACGCGGATCCGCGCGCGCTCGCCGCGCTCCGGAGGCTCGCGAGGCACCTGCCGGGCGACAAGCGCTTCGCCCTGGGCGTGCGCGAAGCGGAGCGGCTGATGGGGGAAGCGGCGCCGTCCGTGGTGGTGAGCGGCTACGGCCTGCCGGATGGTGACGGGCTGTGCCTGCTCACGTGCGTGCGCGCCCGGCATCCGCGCGCCGCGTGCGCGCTGCACACCACGCACCCGCCCACGCGCGGGCTGAAGGAAGAGGGCATCACCTGGATGGACCGCGCCGCGCCGCCGCAGCAGGTGCTGGCGCTCCTGGCCTCCCTGGGCTGACCCGGCTCCGTGGCGTTCCCGTGGCGCGCGCGGTCGCGCGCGTTAAGGTAGGGCCCTGCCCCAAGCGCCATGAAGCTCTACGCCATCAGCGACCTGCACCTGCGTCACAAGGAGAACCACGAGGCGCTGGCCGCGCTCGCGCCCCGGCCGGACGACTGGCTCATCGTCGGCGGCGACGTGGGTGAGACGCTCGCGGACATGGAGCTGATGCTGCGCACGCTCACCGCGCGCTTCCGCCAGGTCGTCTGGGTGCCGGGCAACCACGAGCTGTGGACCATGCCCTCCGAACAGCCTCCGCTGAAGGGCGAGGCGCGCTACCTGCGCATGGTGGACCTGTGTCACCGCTACGGCGCGCTCACGCCGGAGGACCCCTATCCGCGCTGGCCAGGGGAAGGCCCGCACCGCGTCCTCGTCCCCATGTTCCTGGGCTACGACTACACCTTCCGCCCGGACACCGTGCCGGCGGACAAGGCGCTGGAGTGGGCGTGGGAGGACGACCTGATGTGCACGGACGAGGTCCTGCTGCATCCGGAGCCCTACCCTACCCGTCAGGCCTGGTGCCACGCGCGCGTGGAGCGCACCCGCGCGCGGCTGGAGCGGCTGCCGGAGGGCTGCTCCACCATCCTCATCAACCACTACCCGCTGCGCTACGAGCACGTGCGGCTGCCGCGCATCCCGCGCTTCTCCATCTGGTGCGGCACGCGCCTCACCGAGGACTGGCACACCCGCTACCGCGCGGAGGTGGTGGTGACGGGGCACCTGCACATGCCGGCCACCCTGTGGCGCGACGGCGTGCGCTTCGAAGAGGTCTCCCTGGGCTACCCCATGCAGTGGCGGCACCGAGGGGGACTGGAGCGCTGCCTGCGCGAGGTTCTGCCCGGCCCGGAGAAATCCGCCAGTCCTCCGTGACGTCCCGAGTCACGCGTGAGGAAAGGCCTCGCCGCACCGGGTGCGTTTGACGCTGCCGAGGGCGCGGGCATGTAGTTCCCGCCATGTCCGAGCCCTCCGCCGCCGGTCCCGTCGAGCTCTCCGAGCGCGTGCACCTGCTGGACGCCCTGCGCGGCTTCGCGCTGCTGGGCGTCTTCGTCTCCAACAGCCTCAGCTGGTTCAGCGGCCGGTCGCTCCTGCCGCGCGAAGAGGCCCAGGCGCTGGTGGCGTCCCCGCTGGAGACGACGGTCAACTCGCTCTACGCCTTCTTCGTCGACCAGAAGTTCATCACCCTCTTCTCCTTCCTCTTCGGGCTGGGCTTCGCGCTCCAGATGACCCGCGCGGAGGCGCGAGGCGCGTCCATCGTGCCGGTGTACCGGCGCCGGCTGGCGGTGCTGTTGGGCCTGGGCCTGGTGCACATGTTCGCGCTGTGGGTGGGCGACATCCTCAGCACCTACGCGCTGGTGGGCTTCGCGCTGCTGCTGTTCCGCACGCGCTCGGACCGGACGGTGCTCACCTGGGTGGCGGTGCTCTTCGTCCTGCTGCCGCTCACGCTCTCCGTGGCGCAGCGGTACGGCCCGGAGCTCCTGCACGGCAAGGAGGCCGCGGAGCAGGCCGTGAAGGCCACGCGGGAAGTGGAGGCCGCGCACCGCACGGCGTTCCTCGCCGGGCTGTCCAGTGACTCGGTGGTGACGTCGCAGCAGGCCAACGCGCGCTTCGCCTGGGAGAACCTGCCCAACCCGGGCCGCCCCATCTGGCTGTGCATCATCCTGGGCCGCTTCCTGGTGGGCCTGTGGGCCGGACGCCGCCGGCTGATGCAGGACGTGGAGCGCCACCGCAAGCTCTTCGTCCGCGTGATGGCCTGGGGGCTGGGCGTGGGGGGCGCCATCGCGACGCTGTCGCTGGTGCTCGCCCTGAGGAACAAGGGCGCGCCCGCGGGCCCCTGGGGGCAGGCCAGCCCGCCCGCGTGGATGGTGGGGATGCGCACCCTGCGCGAGGTGGGCTACCTCTGCATGGGCATGGGCTACGCGGCGGCGTTCGCGCTGCTCTTCCAGAAGGAGCGCTGGCGCAAGGTGCTGGGCGTGCTCGCCCCCGCGGGCCGCATGGCCCTGACGCTGTACCTGATGCAGTCGCTGGTGAGCGTGTGGCTCTACGACGGCTGGGGCCTGGGGCTCGTGGGCCACACGCCTCCATCGCTGACCGTGCTGCTGTGCCTGGGCGTCTTCGCGGTGCAGGTGGTCCTCAGCCACGGGTGGCTGGCGCGCTTCCGCTTCGGGCCGGTGGAGTGGCTGTGGCGCTCGCTCACCTACGGCCGCGCCCAGCCCATGCGGCTGACGCCCGCGAATCCGGCGCGCGTCGCGCATTGATCCTCGCGCCCCGGGAGGGAGACGTTTGACGGTGCCAAGACCGCCAGCGTGTAGTGCCCGGCATGTCCGAGCCCTCTTCCGCTGGCCCCATTGAACACTCCGAGCGCGTCCACGTGCTGGACGCCCTGCGCGGCTTCGCGCTGGTGGGCGTCTTCATCTCCAACAGCCTCAGCTGGTTCAACGGCCGGCTGTTCCTGCCGCGCGAAGAGGCCCTGGCGCTGGCCGCGTCTCCGCTGGAGCTCACGGTCAACTCGCTCTTCGGCCTCCTCATCGACCAGAAGTTCATCACCCTCTTCACCTTCCTCTTCGGGCTGGGCTTCGCGCTCCAGATGACCCGCGCGGAGGCGCGGGGTGCCTCCATCGTGCCGGTGTACCGGCGCCGGCTGGCGGTGCTGCTGGGCCTGGGCCTGGTGCACATGTTCGCGCTGTGGGTGGGCGACATCCTCAGCACCTACGCGCTGGTGGGCTTCATGCTGCTCGCGTTCCGCACGCGCTCGGACCGGACGGTGCTCGTCTGGGCCGCGGTGCTCCTGTTCGTGGTGCCGCCCGCCTTCACCGTCTTGCAGCGCGTGGGCACGGAGCCGTGGGACGGCCGGGAGGCCACGGAGCGCGCCCAGAAGGCCGCGCGGGAGGTGGAGGCGGCGCGACGCGCGGCGTTCCTCGCCGGCCTGTCCAGCGACTCCGTGGTGACCAGCCAGCAGGCCAACGCGCGCTACGCCTGGGACGGCATCCCCAACCCCAACCGCCCGCTGCTGCTGTCCATCGTCCTGGGCCGCTTCCTGCTGGGCCTGTGGGCCGGGCGCCGGCGGCTGCTGCAGGACGTGGAGCAGCACCGCCCGTTCCTCCGGAAGATGGCGGCCTGGGGCCTGGGGGTGGGCGGCGTCATCGGGGTCATCGTCCTGGTGCTCAACCTGCTGTACCGGGGCGTCAGCAGTCCGCCGGGGTGGCTGGCGTGGATGCGACTGCCGAAGGACGTGGGCTACCTCTTCATGGGCGCGGGCTACGCGGCGACGTTCGCGCTGCTCTTCCAGAAGGAGCGCTGGCGCAAGGTGCTGGGCGTGTTCGCGCCCGCGGGCCGCATGGCCCTGACGCTGTACCTGATGCAGTCGCTGGTGAGCGTGTGCCTGTATGACGGCTGGGGCCTGGGCCTCGTGGGCCGCACGCCTCCGTCGCTGACCGTGCTGCTGTGCCTGGGCGTCCTCGTGGCGCAGGTGCTCTTCAGCCACTGGTGGCTGGCGCGCTTCCGCTTCGGCCCGGTGGAGTGGCTGTGGCGCTCGCTCACCTACGGCCGCGTCCAGTCCCTGCGGGAGGGCCTGGCGAACCCGGTGAGCGCGGCGCACTGAGCGCGGCGTCTCGCGCGGACAAAAAAGAACCCCGGGTCCCGCGAGGAAGCGGGAGCCCGGGGTCTCAGGAGCGGAGCGCGGCGGCTTCGCCGCGCCCCACACCGTCAGGCACTACGGGACCTTGTACGAGGCCGCGAACACGGTCTTGATGTAGCCGTCCACGGTCTTGTCGACCAGGCTCGGCACACCGACGATCGTGATGTAGTACTTCCCGGCCGGGATGTTGCGCAGGATGACGCTCTCCGTCGCGCTCTCCTTCACGCCACGGCCCAGGTAGGACGTGAACGTGGGGGCGGAAGCAGCCTGCACGTACAGGTCCGCGTTGCCCTCACCCTCGCCCAGGGCGAGCGACAGGGTGTTGATGCCGGAGTCCTTCTTGTACTCGGGCACGTCGATGATGAAGGTGCGGGTGGAGCCCGGCACGCCCGACAGGTTCTCGATGCGGGTCTCGTTGCCGATGTCCTCGAAGCCACCCTTCCAGGTCACGGACAGGCTGGTGTTCGCGTAGGAGGTGAAGCCCTTGATCATCACGTACCAGATGCCCTTGGCGCCGGAGGTGGCGAAGGTGCAGGTCTCCGCGTTGCCGGACTTGTACGGACGGCAGTCGTACAGCGCGTCCGTCGGGGCGTTGGTCTTGCGGACGTAGAGGTCCGCGTCACCCGTGCCACCGGACATGGTGAAGGTCACGTCCGTGGCGCCCTCGGGGATGGTCACCGAGTAGTACACGCGGCTGCCGGAGGAACCGGAGATACCGGTGATGGGGACGTTCTTCTCGATCGGCGTGGTCACCGGGGGAGGCACGGGCACGCCCACGCCCACGGCCTTCCACGCGTTGCCGACGTCGGCGATCTCAGCGGCGGTGAAGCCCAGCTGCGCCGCGGCCTGCTCGGAAGCCGTCTTCGCGGCCTCGAAGTTGGACGAGGCGACCAGGATGTCCGCGTTGATCTTGTAGAAGACCCGGGCGGCCTTCTCGAACCCGACGCCGTTGACGACCTGGGTCGTCTTGGCGCGCGGGTGCGTACCACCCTGGGACATCAGGTAGAACGCCAGGTTGGAGATGCCGGAGCTGTAGTGCACGTCCACGCCGGAGGAGTAGTCCGGGTAGTAGTCGAGCGAGTCCCCGTCCAGCGTGGGGTTGTTCATGTAGCGCAGGCCGTCACCCGGGATGCTCGGGGTCCAGACGTCGTCGCCGACGATCCAGGTGCCCGCGTCGATGACCTTGCCCTTGCCGTACCACTCGCAGACCGCGCCGAAGATGTCGGAGATGGACTCGTTGAGGCCACCGGACTCACCGGAGTAGGTGAGGTTGGACTCGGACGAGGTCACCGCGTGCGTCAGCTCGTGCGCCGTCACGTCCAGCGACTCGGCCAGGTTGGAGGCGTTCACGCCGTCGCCGTCGCCGTACACCATCTGGGAGCCGTCCCAGTAGGCGTTCACGTAGTTGTTGCTGTAGTGCACGTAGCTCTTCAGGACGTGGCCCGCGTTGTCGTACGAGTCGCGGCCGAAGAGGCTGTTGTAGCAGTTGTAGACCGTGCCGAGGTGGTTGTAGTTGTTGTTCACCACCGCGTCCGCGTGGGCCGGGTCACCCTCGAAGCGCGCGCGCACGCCCGTGGAGATGGTCGTGCGGTGCTGCAGGTCGTACACCTCGCGCTTCAGCGCGGAGTGGATGTGCGGAACGCGCTCGAAGACGTCGCCCGTCTTGGCGTTCACGTACACGGAGTCGTCCACCGGCGTGGTGTCCTTCAGCTCGCCCTGGACGCGAACCTCGTACGCCAGGATGAGCTCGTTGCCGGAGCGGTAGTACACCAGCTGGGGCTCGGCGTTGGTGGAGGCGCGCTCGGGAGAGCCGCGATCACCAATGGCCGCCGCGATCGCCGCGTCGGCGGCGATGGAGGCCTTCGCCTCACCCTTCAGGTCGCCACGGGCGTTCGTGTTCACCGCGAACACGGAGCCGTTGCGCGCGTGCAGGCGGACTTCCGCGTTCTGCACCAGGATGCCGTTGTGGGTGACGCCGTAACGGTAGTGGGTGTCACCGTCGAAGCCGACATAGGCCTTCTTCAGGAACAGGTCGTTCGGGTTCAGGCGGAACAGCGGAGCCACGCCCGCGAGCACCGGGGCCAGCTCGCGGGGAGCCGCGATGCCCTGGATGGCCGACGGCGCGGGAACGGCACCAAAGGAACCCGTGACGAAGGTGGGGATCGCGTCGGAGTCCGCCGCGACCACCGTCTGGCCCGCCGCCGTCAGGTTGGCGGAAGCCTTCTGGAGGTTGCTCTCCTCCTTGTTCGCGGCAGGAGCGCCATCAGTGCAAGCGCCAACCAACAGGGACAGGGCTGCGGCACCCAGAGCGCCGCGTACTCGCTTCTCGTACATTGCAATCCTCCTAAGTGGAAAGATTAGAAACCACTGTGTCACAGGAGAGGCGCGTATTTCAAGTACAGGCGAGAATTTTACGATTACATCACTTCTCAGGTTTCGAGAATATCTCGCAACTGCTTGAAATAACGGAGGAACCCACGCAGTCCGTCCGAAACGGGGTAGCCATTCAAACCTGCAAGACGGAAACTTCAGGTTTGAAGCGCTTATCGGCAGATGCGTGCAAAAGGTGAACGACGAGGAGAAATTGCCGTCTCATTTATTCCCGATCCAGGCGGGTCGCGGGCGACAGCGACACCGCAAGGGGCCCCGGGGGAGGGACGAGCGGGCTAGCGTCCCCGTCCCGGGAGGCAGCAGACATGCGCGCATTACAACTTCAGCGTCTGACAGGTCCGGAGGGGCTGGAGCAGGTGGAGCTGGCGGAGCCGGAGGCCGGGGACGGGGTGCTCATTGATGTGGTGGCGGCCGGGGTGAGCTTCCCGGATCTGCTGCTCACCCATGGCCAGTACCAGATGAAGCCGGAGGTGCCCTTCGTGCCGGGGGTGGAGGTGGCGGGCGTGGTGCGCGCCGCTCCCGCGGGGGCGCGGGTGAAGGCCGGAGACCGGGTGATGGGCTTCTCCTTCACGCTGGGCGGCTTCGCGGAGGCGTGCGTGGTGGCGCCGGAGCTGGCCTTCCCCATTCCGCCAGCGTGGAGCTTCGAGCAGGCGGCGGGCGTGGTGATGAACTACCACACGGCGCACTTCGCGCTGCACCGGCGCGGACAGCTGCGCGCGGGGGAGACCGTGGTGGTGCACGGCGCGGCGGGCGGCGTGGGCACCGCGGCGGTGCAGGTGGCGAAGGGCGCCGGGGCGCGAGTGGTGGCGGTGGTGGGCGACGCGCGCAAGGCGGAGGTGGCGACGCGCGCGGGCGCGGACGTGGTGCTGCTCGCGAAGGACTGGCCGGCGGGCGTGCGCGAGGCCACGGAGGGCCGGGGCGCGGACGTGGTGCTGGATGTGGTGGGCGGCGACGTGTTCGACAAGAGCCTCAAGGCGCTCGCGCCAGAGGGCCGGCTCCTGGTGGTGGGCTTCGCCAGCGGACAGATTCCGTCGGTGGCGGTGAACCGGCTGCTCCTGCGCAACGTGTCCGTGGTGGGCGTGGCGTGGGGCGCCTTCCTGATGCAGGCGCCCGAGCTGACGGACACCATCGCCCGGGACCTGGACGCGCTCGCGGCTCGCGGCATCGTCAACCCGGTGGTGGGCAGCGTCTTCCCTCTAGAGGACGGCGCGAAGGCGCTGCGCGAGCTGGAGTCTCGGCAGGCCGTGGGCAAGGTCGTGCTGAGGGTGAAGCCCGGCTGAGCCGGTGGCCTCGCGTCCCACCGGGACGCCCGCGTCACTCCCCGGCATCCATAAGAGGAGCGGGCGTCCCCGCCTCGCGCTCCAGCACGTCCGCGGCGCGGGCGTCGCGAGGCAGGCCGAAGCGGGCGCGTGACCCCATGAGCAGTTGCCCTGCGTAGACGCTGTCCGCCAGCGCGTCCGCGTACCGGCCATGCGCCTCGCACAGGCGGGCCCGCTCATCCACCAGACGGGCGAGGATGCGCGCCTGCTCCGGGTGGGAGAAGAGGCCGACGACGGAGCGGGCATCGAAGCGGGTGAGCGTGTCGAACTCCATGCCCAGCGACGCGACGCACGTCTCGCGGATGCGCTCCAGGCACGCGTCCCAGGAGGCCCGCGCCCGGGCGATGTCCGGCGCCGAGCGGCCAAGCTCCCGGACGGCGTTGAGCAGGAAGGCGTAGCGGAGGGAGGGCATCCGGAGTCCCACTACAGCCCAGCCCGCCTGAATCATCCAGCGCGCCAGGGGGTACGGACCCACCCTGACGAATCAGGGAGCACCCACCTGCCCGGGCCCTGCCCGCACGTCGGCGGCACACCCCCACGGGAAAAAGACAGACACCGTCCTACCGGACAGGTGGCGGGGACCCGCATTGTTTTAAAGATATATCCAGACAGGAATAACACACACAGAGTGCGTACATCTCCCGAGGGAGACGGGGGCACGGATGACCCGATGTCTTGTGTCACGGCCTGTGCTCCGCGTGTATCAGCGCGTGGTTCCCACGTATTGCGCGGGCGCTGCCAGTCTTTAGACTTTTGATACGCGAAGCACCCACTGCGTGAGTCACTCATCCAAGGAATGCACCATGGCCCTCCCGTCCACGCTGCGCCTTCCCCCGACCGCGGAGGTCGTCTTCGGCGACACGGTGCTGAGACAACCGGAGCTGCTGCGTCGGGCCTCGCGGATCGCGCGGCGGCTGCGCACGGAGTGGAACGTGGGGCCGGGGGACCGCGTGGGGTTGGTGGTGGTCCCCGGGCCGGAGGTCATCCCGGCCATCCTGGGCATCTGGATGGCGGGGGCGGCCTACGTGCCGTTGGATCCGTTCCTGCCGGATGAGCGCCTCCTGCGCATCCTGCGCGACGCGGGGCTTCGCGGGGTGGTCACCCAGCGGATGCACCGCATCTCCGTGGAGCTGCTGGAGAGCTGGCTGGGGACGCCGCTGCCCTTCCTGGAGGCGGACGCGCCCACGGACCTGATGGAGGAGGCTCCGTCGGACGTCATCGACGCGCCGCCGGACCGCCCCGCCTACCTCATCTACACCTCTGGCAGCACGGGGGAGCCCAAGGGCGTGGTGTGCACCTTCCGGGGGCTGCTCAACCTGGTCCACGGCGTGGCGCCCATCCTGGGGCTGGGGCCGGATACGCGGCACCTCCAGTTCGCCAGCATCAACTTCGACGCGTCGGTGTGGGAGGTGTTCCCCACGCTGTTCGCGGGCGGCGCCGTCGTGCAGGGCACGCGCGAGGACCTGCTGCCGGGCCGGCGCATGGCGGAGTACGTGCGGCGCCACCAGGTGACGCACCTGTGCCTGCCGCCGTCGGTGCTGGGGCAGCTGGGGCCCCACGTGGACACGCTGCCGGACGTGGCGTGCGTGGTGATGGCGGGTGAGCGCTGCCCGGCGCCGCTCGCGGAGCGCTGGCACGCGTCCGGCCGCCGCGTCTTCAACGCCTACGGCCCCACGGAAGGCACGGTCTGCGCCTCCATCCACCGGGTGACGGGGGGAGAGACGCCCGTGCCCATCGGGCAGGCGCTGCCGGGGGTGCTCCTGCGCGTGGTGGGACCGGACGGCCGGGACGTCGCGGAGGGCGCGGCGGGCGAGGTGTGGATTGGCGGCGAGGGCGTGGCGGAGGGCTACCGCGGCCAGCCGGAGCGCACCCGCGAGCGCTTCCCCACGGACGGGGACGGCGCCCGGTGGTACCGCACCGGCGACGAGGCGGTGCGCCGCGCGGACGGGGCGCTCGTGTTCCTGGGCCGGATGGACCAGCAGGTGAAGCTGCGCGGCTTCCGCATCGAGCTGGAGGCCATCGAGCATGCGCTGTACGCGTTCCCTGGCGTGGCGCAGGCCGCGGTGAAGGTCTTCGAACACACGGACGCGCAGGGCCAGACCTCCGGCCTGCTGGTGGCCTACCACAGCGTGCAGGAGGGCCACTCGGTGGCGTCCGACGCGCTGCGCGCGCACCTGGGCGTGGTGCTACCGGACTACATGGTGCCGCACCGCTTCGTGGCCCTGCCGCGCCTGCCGCTCATGCCCCACCTGGGCAAGGTGGACCGGGACGCCCTGCCGCCGCCGGCGGACTGGGTGGGCGCCAGCGCGTCCGGGGCCTCGCCGTCCAGCGCCCCCGCGACGCCGCTCGAGCAGCTGTGCCGCGCCTTCGAGCGCGGCCTGCGCGCGGCCCCGGGCAGCGTCACGCCCACCACGCACTTCTTCCAGGCCGGGGGAGACTCGCTGGGCGTGGCGCACGTGCTGGCGCAGGTGGAGGAGTCCTTCGGCGTGTCGCTGCCGTCGCGCCACGTGTACTCGCACCCGACGCCGCTCGCGCTCCTGCCCTTCTGCGAGGCAGGCGCGGCTCCGTCCGAGGCGGCGCCCCGGAGCGTGCGAGCCACGCTGCTCACCGATGCGCGCTCGGCCCCCCTGTCCCTCGTGACGAGCCCGGAGATGGCGCTTCCGCGCACGCTGCTGCTCACGGGGGCGACGGGGTTCCTGGGCATCCACCTGCTGGCGGCGCTGGCGCCCCGCGTGGAGCGCGTCCACTGCCTGGTGCGGGCCCGCGACGACGCGGAGGCCGGCGCGAGGATCCGCGCCACCGCGAGGAAGTACGGCGTGCACCTGCCCTGGGGCGAAGGGCGCATCCAGGCGGTGGCGGGCGACATCACCCGGACGCGGCTGGGCATGGAGGCGTCCACGCACGACGCCCTGGCGCTCCGCTGCGACGCGGTGGTGCACTCGGCCGCGAGCATCAGCTACATCCTGCCATACGCGGACGCGGGCCGGCCCAACGTCGCGGGCACGCAGCAGGTGCTGGCCTTCTGCGCGCACGGCCGGGTGAAGCCGCTGCACCATGTGTCGTCGCTCAGCGTGCACGGCGCGGTGGGCACGCTGCTGGGCGTGGAGGAGGTGGACGAGGACTTCGCGCTGGAGCGCTCGCTGGACCTGATGGCGTACGAGAACGGCTACACCCGGGCCAAGTGGGTCGCGGAGCGCATCGCGGCCGACGCGCGCGGCGGCGGCCTGCCGGTCAGCATCTACCGGCCGGGCTTCATCCAGGGCCACAGCCGCACCGGCATCGGCAACCCGGACGACATGCTGTGCCGGCTGCTGGTGGGCAACGCGCAGCTGGGCCTGTCGCCGGACCTGCCGGACAAGTACTGGCTGCCCGTGCCGGTGGACTACGTGGCCAGCGCCACCGCGCACCTGGTGCTCACCCAGCCGCCCGGCGGCACGTACAACCTGGCCCCCGAGCGCGAGCAGGAGCCGAGCCACAACGCCCTCTTCGACCTGCTGGGCGCGCACGGACATCCGGTGCGCCGCGTGCCGCCAGCGGTGTGGCTGCGGGAGCTGGGCCGGGTGGGGCCGGACAACGCCCTCTTCCCCCTGGTCGCGTTCCTGCGGGAGAAGGTCTACCACGGCACCCGCACGGTGCTGGAGCTGCACCACCGCACGCCGCGCGTCCGCACGGACCACACGCGCGCCGCGCTGGCCGGCACCGACCTCCAGTGCCCGGACATCGACTGCGTCCTCATTGGCCGCTACGTGAGGGACCTGTTCGCGCGTCACCGCCGCGCCCCGGCCCTCGCCGCGTAGCGGTCGGCCCCGGGGGCTTCAGCCCGAGCGGGCCGGCGGCGGAGGCTGGGGCCGCACGTCGGTGAAGCGGTAGTGGGCCACCACCGGCTGGTGGTCGGAGGACTCGGTGGAGCGGTCCACCTCGAAGAGGACGGGGGCCAGGGTGCGCGTCGCGTAGAAGTTGTCGAAGCGCTTGCCCGTGGCGTGCACCACGCCGTGGCTGTCCGGGTGCGAGGTGAGCGTGGCGCAGTCCGCGATGTCCTGGAGGCGCCACCACGCGGGGCTGCCCTTGGGCACCTGGCCCGAGCCCAGCTCCGCGCGGGCCACCTGGGGCGTCGTCAGCGAGTGGTCCGCCAGCCGCACCCGCACCGTCGTCGCGTGGCACACCGTCTCCGGCAGGTCCTGCTCCAGCGTGTGCAGCTCGTGGCGCAGGCGGGGATCCGCGATGTTGCCCACGCCCCGGTCCCCCACCGTGACGTTGTGCATGTCGTCGCCGTAGCGGAGCCGGTACTCCTCGATGGTGTCCGTGTCGCTGTCCTGCTTCGGATGCAGCAGGTGCGCCACCAACCAGGAGCCGCCGCGCTTGATGGCGGTGTTGGCGTTGAAGTCGCCCAGCACCACGGCGGGGATGCCCTCGCGGCGGCGCAGGAGCGCGTTGAGCTGGCGCAGGTTGAGCGCGTTGATGGCCGAGTCGCCCAGCGCGTGGTGCAGGTTGTAGAGGTAGAGCGGGCGGCCCTCCACCGCCAGCTTCACCCACAGCACGCCCCGGTCCTCCTCCAGCTCTCCGGCGTAGCCCTGGCGGGTGATGGCGTCCTGGCGTTCGGCGTCGGTGAGGACGTAGGTGAAGTGCGCGGCGTCCTGGATGGGGTGGCGGCTCAGCCAGGCCTTGCCGTTCACCAACCGGGCGCCGTCGCCGCCGTCGTTGCCCTGGTAGGCCAGGTGGAAGCCGAAGCGGGACGCGAGCAGCACCGACATGGGCACGCCCGCCTCCTGCAAGCCGATGACGTCCGGCATGCGGTCCTCGGCTTCCAGCTGCGTGAAGTACTCCAGCAGCGCCTCCTGGCGCTCGCCGCCCATGAGGATGTTGTAGCTCATCACCGTGAGGCCGGGTCCCCGGGGGGCGCGCGCCGACGGGTGGTGCACGATGAAGGTGCGGCCGTCGCCCAGGCGCCGCGCGCCGCGAGGCTGCGGCACGGCCTGGAAGTCCGGCACGGTGAGGGTGGGATCACGCTTCGGCAAGACGTCCTCCTGCCCACCCGGCTTGCGGCCGAGCAGGTGACCCACGGCGGGCAGGTGGTCCAGCAGTTCGGGCATCTTCATGGCGCCCTCCCCGCCCTGGGGTGCCGCTCGCACGGCGCGCCGGGCACGAAGGGGGAGCGAGGTCGGGCGTCATGCCGTCGCGCTGTGGGTTCCACCATGCCTCCATCCAGGGGTCCTCCGCTCAAGTTCGTGGCGGTGGGCCCCGTCCGCCAGCGCCATGGAGGAGTCAGAGGCTCGACTGGACGCCTGCCCTGCGTGCGCGGGACGGGGCGAGAGCGTCTGGCTACACACAGCCGCGAGGCGAGGAATCGGCCCGGGCGTGGGCCGTGGATGCTTAGATGAACGGGCGATGAGGGAACTCGACGACATCCTGCGGGCCCAGGGGCGAGCCGCGGGGCCCATGGTGCTGGCGACGGTGGTGGCGGTGGCGGGGTCGTCGTACCGGCGCCCGGGCGCGCGCATGTTGATGGGCGGGGACGGGTGGCTCGCGGGCGGGGTGAGCGGCGGGTGCCTGGAAGGCGACCTCGTGCGCAAGGCCTTCTTCTGGACGGCGGAGGGGCCGCGCGTGCTGCGCTACGACACCACCGGCGACAACGCCGAGGACGAAGGCGGCCTGTCGTTCGCGCTCGGATGCAATGGCGTGGTGGACATCCTGCTGGAGCGCTGGGAGCCCGGCCCCGGTGACGCGCTCGGCTTCGCGGCGGAGGCCCGCCGCCGGTCGCTGCGCGCCGTCATCGCCACGGTGTACCGGGGGCCTTCGGAGGCCGTGGGCTCACGGCTGATGTTGCGCGAGGACGGCACGGAGGCGGGGACCGTCGCGGGGGCGCTGCGCGAGCCGGTGCGCGCGGCGGCGCTCGAGGTGCTGGAGGGCGGCCTGCCGTGGAGCGGCACCTGCGGAGGCGCGGAGGTGCTGGTGGAGGTGGTGGAGCCCGCGCCCCAGCTGGTGGTGTTCGGCGGTGGCTTCGATGTCGCGCCCGTGGTCGCGCGGGCGCAGGGGCTGGGCTGGCATCTCACGGTGGTGGCGGACCGGCCCGTGGAGATGCTGCGCCGGAGGTTTCCGCAGGCCCAGGCGCACGTCGCGTCCCGGGCGACCGAGGTCCTGGAGAAGGTCGCGCTGTCCGCGCGCAGCCTGGTGCTGGTGATGACGCACAGCCTGCCGCAGGACCGGGAGCTGCTGGCGCGGCTGGTGCCGCTGCCCGTGCGCTACCTGGGAGTGCTGGGGCCTCGCGCCCGGACGGAGCGCATCCTGCGGGAGCTGTCACAGGCGCCCACCTCCGCGCAGCTCGACAAGCTCCACGCGCCCATGGGGTTGGACCTGGGCGCGGAGGGCGCGGAGGAGATCGCCCTGTCCATCATCGCGGAGGTGCAGACGGTGCTGGCTGGACGCGAGGGAGGACGGCTGCGCGAGCGACAGGCCCCCATCCACGCGGATGCCATCGCGCCAGAGCGCAGGTCGGCCTGACGGAGGGCGGCGGACATGCGCGTGGCCATCGTCGTGCTCGCCGCTGGGGGCTCCTCCCGACTGGGTCAGCCCAAGCAGCTCCTGCGCCATGAGGGCACGTCCCTGGTGCGGCGCGCGGCGGAGCTGGCCCTCGCCGCGAGCCCGGTGGTGGCCGTGGTGCTCGGAGCCCGTCACGAGGAGGTCCGCGCGCGGTTGGACGGGCTCGCCGTGCGGTGCGTGGACAATCCGGACTGGGCGCTGGGACAGGGGACGTCCCTGCGCGCGGGCCTGCGCGCCCTGCCCCCGGACGTGGACGCCGCGCTCCTGATGCTCTGTGATCAGCTCCGCGTGGACGCGGCCCACCTGCGGGCCCTCATCGACACGTTCGAGAGAGAGCGCGCGCCCATCGTCGCGTCCGCCTACGCGGGCACCCGGGGCGTCCCCGCCCTCTTCTCGCGCGCCCTCTTCCCCGAACTGGAGGCCCTTCCTCCCACGGGCGGGGCGCGCGGGCTCATCGCCCGGGACCCCTCGCGCGTCGCGGAGGTCCCGCTGCCGGGGGGCGAGGAGGACGTGGACACCCCAGGGGACCTGGCGCGCCTCACGCGCTCCGGACGCGATGGGTGATGCCGTCCGGCCCGGCCACCACGAGGTCGGAGGTCAGGTGGAGGAACAGGCCATGCGCCATCACCCCGGCCCGGGACTCCAGCCGCGCGGCCAGTCCCACGGGGTCGCTGATGGGACCGAAGTCGCAGTCCAGCACCACGTTGCCCTGATCCGTGTGGAACGGCGCCCCGTCCAGCGCGGGCCGCACCACGACGCGCGCCCCCAACGACTCCAGGAACAGCGACTGCGAACGCCAGCCGAACGGCAGCACCTCCACCGGCACCGGCCACTTCGTGCCCAGCCGGGGCGACAGCTTCTGCGCGTCCACCACGATGATCTCCCGCCGGCTGGCCTGCGCCACCACCTTCTCGCGCAGCAGCGCCCCGCCCCCGCCCTTGATGAGCGACAGGTCCGGCGCCACCTCGTCCGCGCCGTCGATGGTGAGGTCCACCACCGGGTGCACATCCAACGTGGTGAGCGGCACGCCCAGCGACACGGCCAGCGCCTCGGTCGCGCGTGAGGTCGGAACGCCCACCACGTCCTTCAGCGTGCCCGCGGAGAGCAACGCCCCCAGCCGCCGCACCGCGTACGCGGCCGTGCTGCCCGACCCCAATCCCACCACCATTCCCGGCTGGATGAAGTCCACGGCGCGCTCCGCCGCCGCGCGCTTGAAGGAAGCCGAAACGCTCTCATCGGAAGTCATGGCGGGCTCGGGAAAGGGGGATGGCTCAGTGGGGCGACCCAGGATGCCCGGAGTCGGGCGGAGGCGCACGCCGCGCTTCCGTTGAAGGCGGCGCGAGTGGACCCGCCAACAGTGCCTCGTCCGCGTTCCCAGGCGCTTGGGAGGCGGTGGCCGCCGCGGCGAGGCGCCGCTCGCGGTTCCACACCTTGCGGCGCTCGCGCTGCACCTCCGTCAGGAGCACCTGCCCCGCCGCCGCCGCCGGCACCGCGAGGATGACGCCCAGGAGTCCCGCGACGGTGCCACCCACCAGGGCCACCAGCGAGATGAGCAGCGGGTTCATCTTGATGGCGCGCCGCTGCACCAGCGGGCTGAGCAGGTGCGCCTCCAGCTGCTGATAGACGATGAAGATCGCCAACGCGATGAACGCGCGCCGCGAGCCCACCGTCGCCAGCGTGGTGACGCTCACCAGCACCGCGGTGATGACGCTGCCGATGTAGGGGATGAGCCCCAGCACCATCGCCACCAGCCCCAGCGGCAGGAAGTACGGCACGCCCAGGGACAGCGACAGCAGCGCCGTGCAGGCGCCGCCCACGCTGATGATGAGCAGCGTGCCCACGAGGTAATTGCCCACGGCCTCGCGCATCCGGCCCACCACCCTGCGCACGCGGCCACGGCTGCTGGGGCGCACCCAGCCCAGGATGCTCGCGTAGAGGTCCTGGCCGAACAGCAGCCCGAACACCGCCAGCGCCAGCACCGTGATGCCCGCGCCCATCAACTCCAGGGTGGAGGACAGCACGGTGATGAGCGGCCGGGTCAGCACGCCGGGCTCCACGTTGAACCCGTTGCCTGGGTGCGCCAGCACGCCGAAGTGCTCATCCAGCCTCCGCACCCACGGGGCCCGCGCCAGCTCATCCAGGAAGCCCGGCGCCGCGTACACCAGGTTCTGGAGCTGCTCCACCAGGAGCGGCACCAGCGTGAGGACGAGCAGGGCGATGAGGCCCAGCAGCGTCAGCGCGATGAGCGCCACGCCCAACCCCCGGCGCAGGCCCCACGACTGCAACCGCCGCACGACGGGGTCCGCCGCGAGGCCCAGCAGCAGCGCCACCGCCAGCAGCGTCAGCACGGGCCCCAGGCGTTGCAGCGCGGTGCCCAGCAGCACCAGCAGCACCACCTGGGCCCCCACCGACCACACGGTCCGGGGCGGCACGTAGACGGGGAGCGCCTTGCGCGAAGCCTTCATGGCCACAAGGTAGGGAGTGCCCCCCAGGCAGGCGATGGCGCCCGGCAGGAGGACGCGCTCCTGTCAGGTGCAGGACGCTGTCCGCGCGGCCCGGGGCCCACGGAGCAGGCAGGCGGCCGGGCCTTTCCAGCGCCCTACCAGGAATCACTGGCGCCGCCGCCACCGGAGGAACCTCCGCCACCCCCCCAGTCCGACGAGGACGACGAACTGGAGTCACTGCTGGAGGACGAGGAGCTGGAGCTCCAGTCCGTGGACGAGGAACCCACGCTCCAGCTCCCTCCGTCGGAGTGCCGGGCCCGCCCACCTTCGCCCAGCTGCTTCAGGCCCCTCCAGAGGATGAGCGGCGACAGGAGGATGCAGAGCGAGGGGGTCAGCAGGCTGAAGAGCAGATCGACCATTCCCGGCGGCCGGGGGAGGTCCTGGGACAGCGCGAACAGGACGCTCAGGGCCGTGCCCAGGATGCAGATGAAGCCCAGGGCCCGCCGCTGTCGCGTGATGGCGTAGCGCCCCCCGAAGAAGCCCCCCAGCATCGCACCGTACGCGAGGAGGGTGGGGACCGGAGGCGCCTGCGGAGAGAACGCGCTCACGACGAACACCGCGGGAGGCAGAACCATCACCCCGATGGTGAGCGAGCGTGAGAGGCCCAGCTTGATGCGCTCGACCAGGACCATCGCCGCCACGAAGGACGTCACCGCCATGGCGAAGAAGAGCCACCGCAGGCCGTTCTCGGTCCAGGCCCCCTGGAGGCGGGACTCCTGGGCGCTGGCCTCGTCGACGTCGGGGGCCGTCCTCCGTGGATCCGTCGACACCTCGGCGCGCACGCCCGCGATGATGGCCAGCAGCGCGTCCGCCGTCCGCCCGTGGGCCAACAGCGGCCCCTGCGCGTGGAGCAGTGCCCGGGCCTCGCCGTCCGTCAGCGACGGCTCCAGCCCGTAACCCACCTCCAGGCGCGAGCGCCGGTCGCCGCGCGCGATGACGAGCAGCAGCCCGTTGTCCTTCCCCGCCTGCCCGCCCCTCCATGCACGGAAGACCGCTTCGGCGTAGTCCTCGATGGGCTGCCCCCCCGTGGTGTCCACGAGCAGCACCGCCATCTGAACCTGCGTCGCGGAACGCAGGTCCACCAGCGCCTGGGCGACATGCTCCATCTCCTGAGGTGTCAGCATGCCCCGCGGATCCGTCACCGGCCGCGTGATGGCGGGCACCTGGGCCAGGACCAGCATGGGCAGCAGCAACGTCAACAAGACGGCCTTCACCATGTGGAGACCTCCGAGGACAGCGGCAGCACCGGGGGCAGCCCGCTCAGACGGACCACCCAGTTCGTGGGAAAGGAGGCCGCGGAGGCGTTGTAGCCAGCGGCCCGCTCGTCGTAGCGGCGCTGCTCCACGGCCACGCGGTTGTCCGCGCCTGACAGCTCCGCGTCGCGCTCCAGGCCGGGCGTCAGCAGGCCCAATCTCGCGCGCAGGGACTCACGGCGGTCCACCACGTTGCGCACCTGCGCACGCTGCCGCGCCACGTCCGACAGCGTGGAGGTCAGCCCGTTGCGCACCACGAGCCCCGACACGGCCATGAGCCCCACGACGGCCGCGCCCACCCACGCGCCCTTGCGCAGCCGCGCACGGCGCTGCCGTGACAACCGCTCCCGAGCCAGGGCCTCGCGCGCCTGGGCCTCGCGGCGCTTCGCCAGCGCCTCCAGCGCCTGGTCCACGTAGCGCGCGGGGATGTCCAGCTCCTCGCCAATCCGCCGCACGTCGTCCGGCGTCAGCGTGTCCGGCGCCGCGTCCTTCTGCATCAGCCTCGTGGCCGTGGCGATGAGCTCGTTGACATCGTCATAGGCGACAGCCCTGGGCGGCGCCCCATCACGCGATGCCGTGCTCAAGCGCCCGCCCCCCCGTGCTCCATCATCGCGATGTCCCCCTCTCCACGGACGTGCTTCACGGTCCGGCGCCTCTCCCCGGACCACCAAAGGGGTTCACCTCCCGGCGAAAGCCCCCGTCGCCCTGGGACGACTCCTCCCCAGCGGCTGATGGGGACGACGATATTCCATCCGACATCCTCCCGACATGGGAGCGAAGAGCGCTCCTGGCGCACGTCCACCGACCTGGGCAGACTGCCGCGCCCATGGACAAGAAGCCCCAGACGATGCGGTCGTTCGTGAAGCTGCTGGTGACGGATGCACCGGCCTCCGTGCGCTTCTATGAAGGCCTCGGCTTTGAACGCGTCGCGTCGGAGCCCCCCATCCTCCGCCTCCAGTGGGGTGGAGAGTCGGACATCTACCTCGTCAGCCCTCCTCCTGGCCTGAAGCTGGAAGGCCGCAGGGGCATGGGCGTGCTCGTGGGTTTTCGGGCGGGCGAGGACGGCGTGGACGCGGTGGCCGCGAAGGCGGCCGCGCTGGAGGCACCCGTGGAGGGACCGACGGTCCAGCCCTGGTACACGCGGGAGATCATCGTCACCGACCCGGACGGCTACCGGCTCAACTTCATCGAGCCCGCCTGAGCCTCAGGCGGCCTCTTTCGTTCCATGCCCTCACTCTTTAAGGGGCGGGACGAACGATGGAAGCCACGCCGCTTCGCGAGGAAGCCACGCCGCTTCGTGGGTCGGGGGACGCCCCGCCGGCCCTTGATTGCCCCAACGGCTTGCGCCAGCCTGTCGCGGCCTCCGTGAGCCCACCCCGCTACTTCGTTCCCCACGCCGCCAGCCCGGTCGAAGCCGTGCCGTGCGATGCCGCCGAGGTCGTCCACGCCGTGGACGCGTTCCGCCTGGACCCCGCGTACCTGGGCGAGTCCGAGTGGTTCGTCTGCACCGACGTCGTGGGCCAGCTCCAGGTCATCCCAGGCAGCGAGCGCGCCCGCCTGCCCGCCTCCGTGCAGGCGCAGCTCGCCCTCCACGAGGTCGCCTCCGGACGCCTGCCGCGGAGGCTGGCCGCGACGGAGCTCTACTTCTTCTCCATCGAGCTGGTGGAACACCCCGCGGACGCCGAGGGCTTCAACGACCCCGTCTACCTCTACGGCACGCTGAGCGGCCCGTGGCCCGGCCCGAACGCCCAGCGGATGAAGGGGCAGCTCACCGTGACCCGGGGCGACGTGCTCGCGGGCTTCGCGCACGCCACCCCGGATGCCTTCCAGTACGTGAAGGACGCGGAGAGCCGCGACGCGCCCCGCGCCTACCACGCCCTCCTGCCCGGCGACCGCGCGGATCAGCTCGCGCAGGGCAAGGGACTCGTCCTCGCGTGGCCGGCCGTGGCCGCCGAGCTTCAGGCCCACAACGTGGCCAATGGCGCCCAGGTCGCGAGCGTGCTGCACGCGGTGCTCGCCCAGCTCCAGGCGGACGCGCGCGCGAACCAGGGGCCTGCGGCGCTCGCCTCGCTGGAGCTGCCCGTGCCCAGCCGCGCGATGGCCATCGCGGACCTGGAGCTGAAGGGCTACGAGGTGAAGGGCGACATCGCCACGCCGCGCCCCACCAAGGGCGGCCTCGTCGGGAAGCTCGCGGGATGGATCCAGGACACCTCGGTGCGGGTCCCCCGCGAGGCCCCCCCACCGGAGTTCCTGGAGCTCGCGCGCCGCGTCCTGCCGATGCTGCCCGGCTGGCCCACGGAGACGGAGCGCACCCTGCGCACCCACGTGCTCGCGGGCACGCAGTCCCCGAGCAGGCCCTCCTCGAACACGCTGCCCCCGGGAACGACGGCGCCCCGCGCGCCCACGCCGCCCCCGTCCCTGCCGCCGCGCCTGCAGACGCGGCCCGTGGGCTCCAGCGAATGGATGGTGGATTTCCTCGACGCGCACGACAAGCCGGGTGGCGCGCAGCCCCACATCACGCGCCTGCAGCCAAAGCCCGAGCCGCGTCCGGCCCCCAAGCCCAAGCCCAAGCCCCAGGTGGCGAAGGCCTCGTGGAAGATGGACTTCGTGAAGGCCACGCCCACCCCGCCGGCCCCGACCCAACGGGAGACGTCGCCCGCCACGCCCGGCAAGCAGCCGGGCCCGAGCCAGCCGAAGCCCGAGCCGCGTCCGGCCCCCAAGCCCCAGGTGGCGAAGGCCACGTGGAAGATGGACTTCGTGAAGGCCACGCCCACCCCGCCGGCTCCCAGCCAGCAGGAGAAGTCGCCCGCCGCGCCCGGCAAGAAGCCGGACTGGATGCGCGACTTCGAGGACTGACCCCGCCCGTTTGCGACGCTCGCATCCAGAGCGCTAGCGTTTTCACCCTCCAGAAAGGCAGGCCATGGGACACGAGAAGCCGATCGAGCCGTTTTCGGATCTCCACCGCGAAGGAGACCGCGTGCGCGCGGTGCTGATGCACGACCCCACGGTGGAAGGCCTGGACATGGCCATCTACATGGACGCGTCCGGCAGCATGCGCGACGAATACACATACAAGGCGGAGCCGCGCTCCTTCCTGGAGTGGATCCGCGGCGCGCCCATGAAGGAGCCCTCCAACCAGGTGGAGCCGCAGGTGCGGTGGATGCTGGAGTATCTGGCCACCAAGGACCGCAACGGCCTCTTGCGCGTGGCCTACTGGGCCTGCGGCACCAACGGCCGCCAGGTGGAAGCCGTGGGGGAGCTCAAGGGCACCGACGTGAAGCAGTACAAGTTCCCCGGCGCCAAGCAGTTGGGCGGCTTCACCTACCTGGAGCCCGCGCTGCGCGACTACGTGAGGTACCTGGAGGAGCAGGTGAAGGTGGGCGCGAAGCGCGGCTGCGCCATCATCGTCACCGACGGCCGCCTCCATGACGCGGACGCGGTGGAGAAGTTCTCCGAGGAGATCGCGAAGAAGATCGCCTCCGGCCGCCTGCCGCGCATCAACTTCGTGCTGGTCGGCGTGGGCGACGACATCGACGAGGAGCAGCTGGAGCACATCGCCCACGCGGAGTTCCCGGGCGTGGGCCACCTGTGGTGCCACCGCATCGCCAAGGAGATCACCCAGGTGGCGGAGCTGGTCGCCGTGCTGGTGGACGAGACGATGACCGTCGCCGCTGGCGGCACCGTCTACGACGACAAGGGACAGGTGCTGAAGACCTACGAGGGCCGCCTGCCCGCGGTGCTGGAGTTCGACGTCCCCGACGGCGCGAAGAGCTTCACGCTGGAGGTGAACGGCCAGCGCTACACCCAGCCGCTGCCCGACGAAGAGCACCACGAAGACGAGGACCACCACTGATGGCCGGCCAGGAAGTCATCAACCGCCCCTTCTCCGACGTCCACCGCATGGGGAACAAGGTCATCGCGACGCTCCTGCATGACCCCACGGTGGAGGGCCTGGACGTGGCCCTCTACATGGACGGCTCCGCCAGCATGGAGAACGCCTACGGCCCGCGCGGCATCCTGGCGAAGCTCGCCCCGGTGAAGAACCAGGTCGAGCCGCAGATGCAGTGGATGCTGGAGTACCTGGCCAACAAGGACCGGGACGGCAAGGTGCGCGTGGCCTACTGGGCCTCGGGAGACGGCACCCAGTTGGAGCTGGTGGGCGACCTCACCGGTCCCCAGGCCAAGGGCTACCGCTTCCCCGGCCCCCGCTCCTACGGCAAGGCCACCGTGATGCTCCCGGTGCTGCGCGACTTCGTGGCGCACATCAAGCAGCAGGTGGGCGAAGGCGCGAAGCGCGGCCTCGCGGTCATCATCACGGACTCGCAGATCAACGACGCCCACGACGTGACGGCCTACGCCACCCAGGTGGCCAAGGAGATCGCCTCCGGCCGCCTGCCGCGCATCAACTTCGTGTTCATGGGCGTGGGCGAGCACGTGGATGAAGCGCAGATGGAGGAGATCTCCCACACCCAGTATCCGGGCGTGGGCCACCTCTGGTGCCACCGCCACGCGGACCGCATGGAGGAGATGGCGGAGCTGGTCGCCGTGCTGGTGGACGAGACGATGACCGTCGCCGCTGGCGGCACCGTCTACGACGAGCAGGGCCAGGTCCTGAAGGCCTACGAGGGCCGCCTGCCCGCGGTGCTCGAGTTCGAGGTGCCGCCGTCCTGCAAGCGCTTCACGCTGGAGGTCGCCGGGCAGCGCTACGACCAGCCCGTCCCCGAGGACCACGAGGACGAGGACTCTCACGACGAGGATGAGGACCCGGCCCCCGAGTCCTCCGCGCCTCCCTCCGCCGCCCCGTCCTCGCATTCACGCCGCGGACACCGCCACTAGGCCGTGTCTGATGGATGCAGGTGGCGCAGGTAGGAGAAGATGAGCGCCACCTGCACCAGGGCCAGGTAGTTGA